>JBKBRH010000069.1:0-6018 GCA_046292225.1 Endomicrobiia bacterium | reverse complement strand
TATCTCGTGATCCAGACCAATTTTCAATTTGGCATTCAAGTCAGAGAAATCCTGGACAGTACAATTTTGTAGGGTATGTAAATTCAGAAGTTGATAAATTGTTAGAGTTAGGAAGAAAAGAATTTAATGTTTTAAAAAGAAAACAAATATATCAAAAAATACATAAAATTATCCACGATGATGTACCTTATATATTCTTGTATTATCCGGAATCTATGCCTGTTGTTCATAAAAGATTCAAAAATGTTGAATTAACAAAGATTGGTATCGGATGGAATTTTATTAAATGGTATGTTCCAAAAGAACAGCAGAAATATTTGATACAGAGATGATTATTTTTATAAAAAAATTTTTGCCGCGAGAGGGAGTCGAACCCTCATCCCGGTAGACGGGACTGGTTTTTGAGACCAGCGCGTATGCCAATTCCGCCATCGCGGCAGTTTTTAAATTTTTATAATATTTTTATTTTTTTTTCAACTTATTTTTGATAAAAAATAAAATTTTTTATTTTAAAAATTGCAAATTTTACTTTTATTGAATTTTTATAAAATCAAATTATGAAGACAAAAATTAAAGCTGTATTGTTTGATTTAGATAACACATTAGTTGATTTTATAAGAATGAAAAAGCTTGCTGTTGAAATTGCTGTAGAATATATGATAAATGCAGGTTTACCTGGAGAAAAAGATGAGTTAATAAATAAAATTTTTGAAATTTATAACAGAACACATATTGAAAGCCAGTCTGCACTTGAAGAACTTGTTATCAATAAATTAGGATATTTGGATTATAAAATTTTATCTTCAGGGATTATTGGGTACCAAAAAGGGCGTGATCTTGCAACTTATCCTTATCCAAAAGTTATTCCTACATTGAAAGAGCTTATAAAAATGGGTTTACAGATAGGAACAATTTCTGATGCACCAGCAGAACAATGTTATAATCGTCTTGCGAGATTAAACCTATTGGATTGGATGGATATAGTTATAACATTTAATGATACAAATGAATATAAACCATCCCCAAAGCCATTTCTTCTTGCTTTACAACGGCTTAATTTACAGCCAAGAGAGGTTATATATGTTGGGGACTGGCCTCAAAGAGATATTGTTGGAGCAAAAACTGTTGGTATGACAACTGCATATGCTCGTTGGGGAAAATATCATGATTGTGAAAATATTTCTGCAGATTATGATTTAAATTCTATAGAAGAAATTATTGATGTTGTGAAAAAAATTAATAATGAAAAAAATTTTTAGAAAAACAATAATTTTATTTGTATTATTTTTATTTGGTGTTTTTTTATATTTTAATAGATTGAATTTTGAAATTATAGAATACGAGATAGAAGGCAAAAAATATAAACTTTATTTAGCAGATACACAAAAGAAAAGAGAAGTTGGTTTGATGTATAAAAAGAAATTAGATAATGTGGATGGTATGTTATTTATTTTTGATGAAAAAATTAAACCAGTGTTTTATAACAAAAATACTTATTTAGATTTGGATATATATTGGATTGATGGAAGTAGTGTAGTTTTTAAAAGTTTCCTGCCCTCTATTACAACTGCTAGAAAAATTGTTTATGTATCTTCTGCTGTAGAAGTAGATAAAGTAATTGAACTTATAAGAAAAAAATAAACATCAAATATTTTTAAAAATATGTCAAAAGACCATTCTTTTCAAGAATATAAGTATGTTTATAAACAAACAAAAAAAGAGCTTCACGGCTGGTATGTTGGAAAAGATTGTCGTAGAGAATGTACTTCAGAAAGATTGCTTATAAATCCTTACAATGGCTGTTCTGTTGGCTGTTTTTATTGTTATACAAGAGCATTACCAGGATATTTTGAAGAATTTCATAAAGAAAACAAAATTTTTGTATTTAAAAATTTTGCGGAAGTTGTAGAAGAACAAATCTCACAACTTTATATAGCATCGTGTGGATATTTGAGTCCAACAACAGATCCGTTTCAAAAAATTGAAGAGAAAGAGAATTTATCAAGAAAAATTATAGAAATTTTCTTAAAATATAACATACCTATAGAATTTATAACAAAATGTAAAATACCACAAGAAATTATAGAGATTTTAAAACCCAACTATAACGAAGATAAAAATTCTTGTAAAAAACATTGTTTTGGCCAGGTTTCTATACTTACAGTAAATGAAGATTTAAGAAAAATTTTATCTCCTAATGGAGCAAATGTAAATGAACTTTTTTATAATCTTTTGTTGCTTTCAAAAAATAACATTTTTGCTGTTTGTAGGATAGATCCTATTTTACCATATATTAATGATAAAAAAGAACATCTTAAAGAAATTTTACTTAGAGCAAAAGATTGTGGTGTTAAACACGTTATAGCAAGTGTGCTTGATATACCAATAAGAATCTACAATTTTGTACTTGAGAAGATTAAAAGATATTTTGGCACTTCTATTTATTATGAATATAAAAATTTGTATATTGAGAAAGTAGGATATATAAACGCAAAACTTGATTATAGGTTAAGAATTTTTGATTATTTAAGAAATTTTTGTGATAAATATGGATTAACTTTTGCTTTATGTATGGAATATAAGATTATAAACAACAAAAAAAACAGTTTTTATTACGAAGGGTTAAACAAAACTTTTATGTCTTCAACAAATTGTGAAGGTGTTGACATACCGATATATATAAGAAAACCTACGGAAAAAAAATTTTATCCTGCAGCGGAATGTTTAGGTAAATGTTTAAGTTGCAGTCAACCATTATGTGGTATTGAGACACTTGCACAGGGAAAATCTTTACCTAAAGGATTTAAACTAAAAGATTATAAAAATTTTTCAAAGTTAGTAGAACAAAAGTTTGAGTATAGTTTGTTTAAATAAAGCTGATAATTTAACAACGAAGATTAAGCAGATTTTTTTAGGATATAATTATGAATATGTTAATAATTATTTTGTTGGTTATAATATTGATTCTGTTATCCATTATGTTTTTAAAACAAAGAGAAAGAAGTTTAGAAGAAAAAATTTTTTCAAAATTCGATGAAATAGATAAAATTCAACAAAGAACCGAGCTTATGTTAAAAGAAGAAATTTCAAGAAATAAACAAGAAACAAATTCTGTTATTACTACACAGATGACCTCTTTATTACAAATGACACAACAACAAGTTGAACTTTTAAGACAAAGTTTAGAAAAACAACTACAGTATATTCAGCAAGAAAACTCACAAAAGTTGCAACAGATAAAAGAAGTTGTAGATGAAAAATTGCAGTCAACTTTGGATACAAGATTAACAAATGCCTTTCGACAGGTTTCAGACCGGCTTGAGATTTTGCATCAGAGTTTAGGCGAGATGCAGGTTTTGTCAAACACTGTTAGTGATTTAAAAAATGTTTTGTCAAATGTAAAAACAAGAGGTATTTTTGGTGAAATACAACTTAAAAATATTTTAGAAGATATTTTAACAAAAGAACAATATTTTGAGAATATAAGAATTAAAGATGATACTAAAGAAACAATAGAGTTTGCTATCAAAATACCGTCAAAAGAACATGATACTAAATATATACTTTTACCTATTGACGCAAAATTTCCTACTGCTTATTATGAAAATATACTCTATGCACAAGAACAGTCTAATACAGAATTGTTAAAAAGTTCAATAGAATCTTTAAAACAGAGAATTATTCAAGAAAGTAAGCAGATAAAGGAAAAATATATTTTTCCACCAAAGACAACAGATTTTGCAATAATGTTTTTACCTTCCGAAGGACTTTTTGCTGAAGTTTTAAGAATACCAGGACTTTTTGAAAAAATAAGGAAAGAACAAAATGTTATAATTACAGGTCCAACAACTATTACTGCTATAATAAGTAGTTTACAAATGGGATTTAGAACACTCGCGATAGAAAAACGTGCATCTGAAGTATGGAAATTGTTAGCAGAAATAAGATCTGACTTTTTTAGATTTGGCGATTTGTTAGATAAAACATACAAGAAATTAAAAGAAGCTTCAGATACTATTGAAGATGCTACAAAAAAAACAAAAACAATACAGAGAAAACTTAGCAATGTTGAAACATTACCACAACAAACAGAACAAAAGATGTTGTTAGATGGAAATTTTATTAATAATATCACTAACGAGGAAGAATAACTTATGCAGTTGTCAGAAGCTTTTAAAATCAAAAAACAGTTTATTCCGTTTATAACCTGTGGATTTCCAAATAAAAATTATACTGTAGAAATTATAAAATTATTTTTAGATGAAAAAATAAACATCATAGAAATAGGTATACCATTTTCAGATCCTGTGGCAGATGGTCCTACTATACAGTATTCATCATTTGTTGCTTTAAAAAATGGAATAAATATAGATGATGTATTTGATGTTGTATATCAAACTTTGAAGTATAAAAAATATTATCCGGTATTGATGACATATTTAAACCCTGTAATTATTTATGGTATTGAGAAATTTTTAAAAAAATCGAAAGATGTAGGAGTAGAAGGGATAATTTTTGCTGATTCTATATTAGAGACCAAAGAAACATTTTATTCGTTGACAAATAAATATGGAATTTGTAATATATTTTTGTTGTCTCCTACGACAGAGTTTAACAGAAGAAAGCTGATTTACCGCTACTCAGATGGTTTTGTGTATTTGTTGACTTTAGCTGGCACCACAGGTGCAAGAAAAAATTTGCCTAAAGAATTTTATAATTTTGTAAAACAGATAAGAAAAGAAACAACAAAACCTTTATGTGCAGGATTTGGAATTTCTTCTTCAGAACAAGTTTTGCCAATTTTAGAATATATTGACGGTTTTATTGTAGGTTCTGCTATAATTGAAAAAATTAAAGAAGATAAAAAGATGTATAGTCTAAGAAAATTTTTAAAAAATTTTGTAAAAATTGTAAATAAATAAACTTTTATGGAAAAAAATTTATTAAAAGAATTTTTAAGTTCGTTTAAGTTTGATTTTAAACTTGCTAAGTATGATATTTTGTCTTGTATTGCATGGACAGAATTACTTATAAAAAATAAAATTGTAGATAAAACTCAAGGAGAAAAAATTATAAGAATTCTACAAAATATTAAGAAAAATCCAAAAAAGATTCTTCCTAGTGAGGATATACATTTTGCAGTTGAAGAAACATTAGAAAAATTGTTAGGCAAACAAAAACATTTAGCTGGTATTATAAGAACTGCAAGAAGTAGGAATGATCTTGTGGTTTCTGATGAAAGAATGTTTTTAAAAGAAGAGATTAAAGAAATAATAAAATTGTTAAAAAGTTTAGTTTCAACTATAGTTAAATTAGCAGAAAAAAATTTTGATATTTCAATGGTAGGATATACTCATCTTCAACCAGCGCAACCAGTCCTTTTTAGTCATTATATATTAAGTTTTGCATGGTGGTTTGTAAGAGATATTGAAAGATTAAAAGATTGTTATAAAAGGGTAGATGTATCTGTTTTAGGTTCTGCAGCGTTTGCAGGGAGTAGTTTTGAAATTGACAGAAAAGAAATTGCTAAAAAATTAGGGTTTTCAAAAGTTTCAGAGAATTCTGTAGATTCAGTTTCTGATAGAGATTTTGTTATAGAATTTATTTCTTGTTGTTCAATTATTATGATGCATTTGTCAAGAATATCAGAAGAATTAATAATTTGGTGCAACCCTAATTTTGGATATATTAGTTTGCCAAAAGAACTTACTTCTGGTTCTTCTATTATGCCACAAAAACAAAATCCTGATTATTTAGAACTTATAAGAGGAAAATCAGCAAAAGTATATTCTGACCTTTTAGGTATTTTGGTTTTGATGAAAAGTTTACCTTTGAGTTATAACAGAGATATGCAAGAAGATAAAGTTTATTTATTTTCTTGTGTTAATACAACAAAATAATGTTTAAAAATAATAGATATGATTTTTGCTAATTTAAATATTAACAAAGAAAAGTTGAAAGAAGATTTAAATAGATATGATTTTGTTTTAGCTACAGAAATTGCAAATTTTTTTGTCG
>JBKBRH010000068.1:0-6084 GCA_046292225.1 Endomicrobiia bacterium | reverse complement strand
TATCCATACAAGGAAGATCATCATGAATCAAAGAATAATTATGTATTAACTCTATGCTACAGGCAGGATAAATCAAACTTTCTCTTTTTAAACCTAACATTTTACCACACGCAAACATTAACACTGGACGTATTCTTTTTCCACCTGGAAATAAAAAATAAAAAATAGCTTTTTTAATTTTTTTATTTATTTTACGAGTATATCTAGAAACTATTTTTTTTAACTGTCTTGAACAATATTCTATATCGTCTAGAAATTTTTTATCAAAAAGGTAATTCTTCATCATCTTTATCTTTTATTTCATTTTCAACAAATTTGTTATTATTTTTTTCTTCAAAAGGTTGAAGAGTAAACCCGTTTTTGTTTCTTATTACAATTTCAACTTTATGTTTTACTTCTTCAAGTTTTTGATTACAGAAATTTACCAACTGTATGCCTTCTTGAAACAAAGCAATTGTTTCTTCCAAAGGAACATCACCTGATTCTAATTTTAAAACAATCTCTTCTAACCTTTTTAATGATTGTTCAAAAGTTTTTTTATTTTGTTTTTCTTGTGTTTCCATAAAAATCACCTCTTAAAAAATTAAAAATTTTTTACCTATAGTTAAATTTTGATTATTTTTTCGGTTGGTGCAAATATTATAACTTAAGTATTTTTATTAAATCATTTATTAACTCTTTATCAGAATCGTATGAAAGTATTTTTATTACTTTTTTTATATTATACCAAAAAACTTCTTCTACTTCAATATTTGTATGTGAATTTATCTTTACAGGTCTCATAAAATACCAGGTAACTTTTTTATGCACTTTTACTTTGTTATGATAAAACCAATATTCTACATCTTTAATTTTTTGAACAATCTCTGCTTCAACAGCAGTTTCTTCTTTAACTTCTCTTAATGCTGCTTGTTGTGAAGATTCACCCTTTTCAATATGTCCTTTAGGAAAAGTATATACAATTTGATTCTTTAAATTTTTTGTTTTTATAACCAGAACTCTATTTTTGTTGTCTACAACAACACCGCCTGCTGAAAATTCGTATTTTATTTTATCTTTTTTGTTTTCCATTGGATTATTTTTTAAAACTATTTAAATATCACAACTTCTTCTAAACTTTTCTTTTTAATCATTTGAACTTTTTTTAATTCATCTTCTTGTGGATATCCTAAAGCAACTATGCTTACAAGTTTATACTCTTTTGGCAAATTCAAAATTTTTCTTAACTCTTCAGCATACGATTTTTTATCTCCAGCAATCCAACAACTACCTATACCATAATACCACGATGCAAGCAAAATATTTTCTGTTGCAGCACAACCATCTTCAAGATAATATTTTGTATTTTTACAAAACACTACTACAGCACAATATGCTTCTTTTAAAAATTTGCCATGGTCAGTAATTTCTGATATTTGATTTTTTAACTCTTGATCTTTTATAACTACAAAAATCCACGGTTGTTCATTTCTTGCAGTAGGTGCTAACCTCGCACAATCAATTATATCAAGAATAACTTTTTCAGGTATTGATTTTTTGATATATCTTCTTATACTTCGTCTTGATTTTAAAAGTTTTATTCCATCCATAAAATTAAGTATATATAAAAAATTTTGAAAATAAAAATACTAAAAAAATAACAATTTTGCAACAAATCTTGATTTTTAAAAAATTTTTGTGTAAAATTTATTTTGTTTTTAATTATAAATGATGTTAATTTGACTTCTAAAATTAAAACACAAATAAGGATTTTAGTATAAATGTTTCTTACAGCACCTCAATATACAGAAAATTTTTTCCTATCAATTAAACTGCATACAATGATACTTTTTTTTCACTTATTGAGATTCCCAATTTTTTTAATAATAAAATTTTACACAAAAATTTGTTTAAATAATAAAGTTTTGAGGTTAATATGATAGAAAGAAGAAGATTTAGAAGAATTATTTTTAAAGAACCTATAGATGCAGAAGTTGAATATAATAATGAAAAAATAAATATAAAAATAACAAATATAGGTGAAAAAGGGTTTGAATTTATATGTGATAAAAAGTCATTATCTATAAACAATATGATAATAACAAAAATTTTAGATAAATATTCCAACTATGATCCTTTTATATCTAAAATTTCATGGGTTAGAGAAACTGAGAAAAAAGTTACTTGTGGTACAGAGTTTACTAAATATTCAGATAACAATCTCGAATTATTAGAAAAAA
Source organism: Endomicrobiia bacterium (assembly GCA_046292225.1). GTDB lineage: Bacteria > Elusimicrobiota > Endomicrobiia > DTEH01 > DTEH01 > JANXDG01. The sequence goes on along the minus strand of JBKBRH010000068.1, from coordinate 3,865 downwards.
TTTTTGTTGACAATGGAAAGAAACTTTTTGCATTTAAGAAAATAGTTTACATAGGTGACACTAATTTAGAAGGAAATGTATATTTTGCAAAATATGTTGATTGGCAAGGTATGGCAAGAGAAGAATTATGGAGAAAAAGTTATCCCTTAGATTTTCTTAAAGAAAAAATAATACTTATAACAGTAGAAGCACATATTTCTTATAAATATCCTCTATTTTTATACGATGAAGTACTGATTTTTGTTAATACTTCAAATATAAAAAAAACCACTTTCGATTTAGTATTTTCTTATGTTAACAAAAATAATGGGAAATTAATAGCTGAAGGAACTCAAACGATAGGATTCAGTGATTTTAATGGAAAGTTTTTGCCTGTTCCAGATTCTGTAGTCAAAGAAGCACAATTATTTCTTATAAAATGAATATTTACTCTATTTTTCCTTTAATAACATCTTTAATTGTAATTTCTTGGGGGATTTTTGTTTGGCTACAAAACAAAAATTCTTTAAATACAAAATTATTTTTTTTATTTTCTTTAGCTGGTTTTTGGTGGCAATTTAGCTGGGTTATATTGTTTAATGTAAAAGATGAAAATTTAGGATATTTAATAGCAAAAATAGGTTATTCAGGAATAATATTTATTCCTGTAACATACTTACATTTTGTAATTTCTATTTTAAAATTAAAAAATAAACTCGTCATAATTTCATCATACATATTTGCTTTTCTACTTTTAATATCAATATGGACAACAAAATATTTTGTCAGTGGTGTTTACTCTTATTTTTGGGGTTTTTATCCAAAAGTTGGTTTTCTACATTCATTACATATATTACAAACATCAATTTGTGCTTTAATTGTGATATATTTATTAAAAAAAGAATATAAAAAAGAGAAAAATTCTATAAAATATAATCAGATAAAATATCTTTTATTAGCAGCGTTAATCTATTGTTTCTGTGCAATTGATTATATTATAAACTATGGAATAGAATTCTATCCTTTTGGTTTTGTATTTGAAATATTAAGTTATATTGTTTTTGGCTACGCTACTATAAAATATCGTCTAATGGATATTTCTATTGCTATAAAAAAGACAACTATGTTAGGTTTAGGTATAGGATTACCTGTAGGAATATATTTTTTGATAATAAATTTATTTCAGCCAAAATTAATAAAAATTTTAGGAAACTATTGGTGGGTGAGTATATCTTTTTCTTCTTTCTTAATAGCATTTTTAATCTATAATAGGATAAGGTATATTTTAAAACTCAAAGATGAAGAGCTAGAAAAAGAAAAATATCAATATAGAAGCATTTTACGCAAATATGCTGAAGATATTACAAGAGGAAAAACTTTTGATGAAGTTTCTACTTATATTGTTAGACGAATTACATCTATTGGTAGAATAAATTTTTGTGCATTAGCAAGATTAAGACAAGAAATTGAAAAAGATAAAACAAAAAATTATTATGAAATAGTAAAAGTAGCAGACAGAACTGGCAAACATCTACGATATTTTGAAAGGATACGAATAGAAGAAGAAATGCCTATTATACAACATATGAAAACAACAAAAGATTATGTTGAAAAAGAATATTTAAAATATCTAATCAACACTCAAAAAAATCTTAACAACTGGTATTACATACAAGTCATAAAAGATTTAGAAACATTTCATAGCGAACTTGCGGTTCCTGCTTTCAACGAGAACGAATTGTATGGTTTTATACTTTTAGGTAGTAAACTTAATAATTCTTATTATACCAAAGAAGATATAGAACTATTTAAAGTTTTAGCATTACAAACAACAAAAAGTATTATTGAAGTTGTGCAAAGAGAAGAAAAAATTCGGCTTATATTAGCATCTTGTAATGCAACATTAGCTGCATTAGATGGTAAAGATCGTTATACTAGAGGGCATACTGAACGGGTCAAAGAATATTGTAGAAGTTTATCTAAGAACAAAGAAATTCTTATGGAATTAAACCGAGTAAAAGAAGGTGTTTGGGGGTTAGAACTTGCAGCTGAACTTCATGATATTGGTAAAATAAGTATTCCTGATAACATACTAAATAAAAAAGAAAAATTAACTTTTGAAGAATATGAAAAAATTAAAAATCATCCTAAAGAAGCTATAAAAATTTTAGAACCATTAAAATTTTGGTTAAAAGAAAATATTATAAGTGGTATAGTGCAACACCACGAAAACTATGATGGAAGTGGATACCCATTTGGGTTAAAAAGTAAAGAAATACATGTTTACGCAAGGATTATCCGCATAGCAGACGCTGTAGATGCTATGTTAACAGAACGTCCTTACAGAAAACCTTTAACTTATAATCAAATAGAAGAAGAATTATTAAAATATCGCAGGGTATGGTTTGATCCTACTATAACAGATGTATTTTTAAAAGAATGCATGCCAACAACAAAATATATATACATATCTTTCCCTGAACAAACAAAAAAAGAATCCAAACAATCTCTTAAAGGAGAACCTTCTGGTTTAAATACTTCACCTTACTTAACAAATTAATTGATATTGTTTTATTATATAAAAAATAACAACAAAATACAAGAAATAAAACTCATAATACTTCCAAATAAAAATGTTGCAGAAGGATTTATATTATCCCATAAAAAACCACCTATAAAACTTGCAGGAAATAGCATTATACCAACCAAGGTATACTGCAAACCTAATATAGAAGCTTTATATTCCTGTGGAGAAATTTCTACAAGAAAGGCTTTTTCTTGTCCTTCAACTAAAGCTATATACATACCATAAATAACAAATAATAACCATAAAAAATTTGATATGTTTTTATGAGCCACTGCAAAAAATAAGTATACAATACTATATATCATATATCCAAAAAATATTATTGTTTTTTTTCCAATTTTGTCTGATACAACACCTGCTGGATAAGAAAAAATTGTATATGATAAATTATAAACTAAATATAAAAGTATAGTTTCTAAATAACTAAACCCTAAATTTTTTGCACGTAAAAGTAAAAATTGGTTAGAAGAATTCCCTAACGCAAATAATGTTGAAATAATAATATAAATTTTTGCTTTTTTAGGAATAAATTTAAATTCATAAAATTTAAAATTAAACTTTTTAACTTTTTCTTTACTTGAATCATATCTTTCTTTTACAAAAAATAAAATTATAACTGCTAAAATTGCTGGTAAAACTGACCATAAAAACACATTTTTAAACGGTATTTGATTTTTAGAATTAAGAAATAAAAAATATACAAATATAACTCCCAAAATTGCACCAAAAGTGTCCATCGCACGATGTAAACCAAAAATTTTACCTTTTCTAGTATCAACTGTAGATTCTGAAATTAATGCATCTCTCGGTGCTGTTCTTATACCTTTACCAAATCTGTCTACAATTCTTGCTAATAAAACAAATAACCAAGAATTACTTAAATATAAAAATATCTTACCTAAAGTTGAAAAAGAATAACCAAATATTACAAAAGGTTTTCTTTTGTTAAGTTTATCAGACAATCTTCCAGAAAATACTTTCAACAAATTTGCAATACTTTCTGCTATACCTTCTACTATACCTATAATAGTATATGGTGTATTTAATGATGCAAGATACAATCCTAAAATAGGATACACCATCTCTGATGAAACATCTGTCAACAAACTTGTTAATCCTAACAGTATAACATTTTTCATAAGACTCTCCTTTACTTGATAAATTTCTTAAAATTTTTAAGTTCAATATAAAAAATTTTAATAATATTCAACAATTTAAACTATATAGTTGATTTTTTTGTTAATATAATGTATAAATAACAATTGCGTATGATAAGAAAAGCAAAATTTGCAGGAAGCT
>JBKBRH010000067.1:3761-6168 GCA_046292225.1 Endomicrobiia bacterium | reverse complement strand
GACTACTAACAAGAGCAAAAGCAAGTTTATTTTATACTATCTTTGTGTTAATTGGTGCAATATTGATTGGTCCGAGAGTGGTCACTACATTAACTACGAAAATCTCACAGGTATCATTTGGAGAATATTCTGGTTTAATTATAATTGTTTCATCAGCATTGATGATATTTTTGTCTAATCTATTAAAAATCCCACAGTCAACAAGTTTTATAACTGTTGCTGCGTTTAGTGGTGCTGCTTTTTATTATCGTCAACTTAACTGGAATATTATATTAAAAATTTTTTTTGTTTCGGTATTGTTTTGTAGTTTAGTTTTTGTTATTACTTACTTCATTAAAAAAATATTTTATCCGCCAAGAAATAGTAATTTCTGGCTTTATGAAAAATCTGTTGTTCACAGTGGTAAAATAAAAAATTTTATTGTTTTGACTGACTGTTATTCTGCATTTGCTGTTGGGACAAACAATATTGCAAATGTAGTAGCACCTGTGTTGTTATCTATAAATTTTAATGCGGTGTTATGCATTTTTTTTGTAGGATTATTTTTTGGGTTAGGAAGTTTAGTTTTTGGTAAAGGTGTCATAAACACAATCTCAAAAGAAATAGTTCCTATAGGTAAGATATCTGCAGGGATAATCTCGCTTGTAACATCAAGTTTTGTAATAATTGCATCTTTATTTGGTCTTCCAACACCTTATGTTCAATTTACAACTTTTTCTGTTTTAGCAATAAGCAGCATAAAAGATGGTTTTTACTTAACATATAAAAAGTCAGTTGTCAAAAAAATAATTTCTGTATGGATAGTTATACCTATTTTAACATTTTTGTTAAGTTATTTGTTACACTTTTTGTTCTTAAAATTATAGACTATAAACGATAAACTATAGACGATAAACGGACATGTTATATCTAACCAAGCAACAATATCAAGAAATTATAAATCATGCGAAGGAAGAATACCCTAAGGAAGCCTGTGGGATATTGGCAGGTAGAACTGTTCAGAGTTCAATGTTCAGTGTTCAACGCAAAGTAGAAAAAGTGTATAGGATGACAAACGTTTCTGAAAAACCAGAAGTTTGTTATTTTATGGACCCACAAGAACAACTTAAAGTGTTTAAAGAAATAAGACAGTTAGGATTAGAGATGTTAGGGATATATCATTCACATTCAAACACTCCTGCGTATCCGTCACAACGTGACTGCGAATTAGCATTTTATCCTGAAGCAAGTTATGTTATAATATCGTTCAATGTTCAACATTCAATGTTCAACGAGCCTGAAGTCCGTGCTTTTAAAATTATAGAAGGTAAAATTGAAGAAGATAAAGTTGTTATAAGAAAAAATGTTCTTTTTGTCTGTATTGAAAATTCTTGTAGGAGCCAGATTGCTGAAGGGTTAACAAACGCTCTTTACTGGCAAAAATTTGCTGCTTATTCTGCAGGGTCAAAACCTTCTGGGATAATCAATCCGAACGCAATTGAAGTGATGAAAGATATCGGGATAGATATTTCTAATCAAAAATCTAAAGGGTTTGCTGAAGTTAAAGGGATAGAGTTTGACTATGTTATAACAATGGGTTGTGGTGACGAATGTCCAATTTTTGTTCAAAGTTCAGTGTTCAATGTTCAACGGCTGGACTGGGAAATACCTGACCCAAAAGATAAACCAATAGAAGTTTTTAGAAAAGTAAGAGATGAAATTAAAGATAAACTCGAAAACTGGATAAAAAATTTAAAATGAAAACCATTAAACTTTTAGTAATTAGTTTTGTTTCAATAATTATTTTTAATTTTACATCAATCAACATTATTGAAGCAGAAGAAAAAATATCGCTTGATGTTGTGATAAAAGAAGCAAAAGAAAATAATCCTGAGATAAAGATGTTACAAAATAGATATTTAGCAACAAAACAAAAAATTGTTCCAGCAAAGACATTAGAATATCCACAGGTTGGATTTGAAACAGGTAGGACTGAACAGATGTATTTTATCTCACAGATGCTACCATTCCCTGGAGAACTTTCATTAAAAGAAAAAATTGCATTTGAGGAGTCAGAAATAGCGATTCAGGAATTGAATTCAAAAATTCGTGAAGTTGTTGCTGAAGTAAAAAAATCTTACTTAAACTACTGGCTTGTGCATAGAATTATTGAGATTTATCAGGAGAATATTGAGATAATGAAACGGTTTTTGAATATAGCAAAAACTCAGTATGCTGTTGGCAGAGTTACACAGATAGATGTTCTCAAAGCAAGTACTGAACTTGCTGAAATGGAAAATATGTTAGTTATGCTTCAACAAGAAAAAATATCTATACAGGCAGAACTAAATGCGTTGTTGAACCGTCCACCAGATACATCTTTAGGTAAACCTGTGCAACCAGAAAGAAAAGAAATTAAATACACACA
>JBKBRH010000067.1:0-3662 GCA_046292225.1 Endomicrobiia bacterium | reverse complement strand
GAAGAACTACAAAAAATCTCTCTTGAAAACAGTCCTGAGATTTTATCAAAAAAATCGTTATATACCAGGAATGCTACAAACTTAAATTTAACAAAGTTGGAGTGGTTTCCTGATATTATGGCTCAAGTAAAATTAAGCAATATGGGCAGTCAAACATATATGGTTCAGACATCCCTGCCACTTTATTTCTGGAGACAAAGTTCAATGGTTTCTCAAATGAAAAAAGAAAAAGATATGGCAGAATGGGAACTACAATCAACTAAAATTAAAACACTCAAGATCCTCAAAGACCTATACACAAAATATGAAGCACATAAGAAATCAGTAGAAATTTATGAAACAAGCATACTACCTTTAACTGAACAGATGCTTACGCTAACCGAATCCGGCTACCGCACAGGGAAAAATAGTTTTTTAGATTTGCTTGATAGTCAGAAAAGGTATCTTTCATACAATATTGAATATTACAAACACTTTGTTGAAACACAGGTTTATTTAGCTGAATTAGAAAAAATAGTTGGTATAGATTTTTAATAACGAAGGGAAACGACGAAAATGGAAAAGAAATTTTTGATATTCACATTTTTTATTTTACTTGTTTTTCTTACTTCTTGTGGGAAAAAGGATGTTCATAAAAAGCATTCTATTAGAACTGTAAGACATGATGAAGTTGGTAAAGAAGTTTTTTGTCCTGTAACAAAGAATAAATTTAAAATTACACATGAAACAAAAGCAGTTGAATACAATGGACAGACACACTATTTTTGTTGTCCTGGCTGTGATACTGAATTTATCAAAGAACCAGAAAAATATGTTTTGGATCGTTCAACGTTCAATGTTCAACGTTCAACGGACCAAGAGATTCTCTACTGGACCTGTTCAATGCATCCACAAGTAAGACAAAACAAACCTGGCAAATGTCCTGTATGTGCTATGGAGTTGATACCCATATATAAAGGTGAAGAAGATAAAATTGTTATTGATGAAAAAAAAGTTGAACAACTTGGGATAAAAAGTGAACTTGTTAAAGTTATACCACTTACAAAAACAATACGTTTACCAGCAAAAGTTGCTTATGATAACGACCTTTATCTTGCACAACAGGAGTATCTTTCAAGTTTCCAAAACCTAAAAAAAATCAGTTATGTAGGTGAAGAACAGAAAAAAAGAATACAAGAAACTTTAGAATCAGCAAAGTTTCGTCTTATGTTGTTAGGATATAGTGAAGATGATATAAAAGAACTTGAAGAAAAAGGACAGCCAGATAAAAATTTAATTTATCCAGGTGAAAAAGTTTGGCTGCATGCAGAAATATATGAATATGATTTATCTCTTGTAAGACCTAGATTAAAAGTAGTTGCTACCACACCTGCTTATCCTTCAGAAAAGTTTAGTGGTGTTGTACGGTTCATTGAACCTGTGTTGAACCCGCAGACACGCTCTGCAAAAGCAAGAATAGAAGTTGATAATCCAGAAGGTCTGACGTTAAAACGTAGGCTACAACTTGAAATGTATGCTGATATAGAGATAAAAATAAGTTTAGGTAGACACTTGGCCATACCAGAAACTGCTTTAATAGACACAGGTACACGTAAAGTTGTATATCTTGATTTAGGTAACGGAAGATATAAAATGCAAGAAGTAAAAACAGGTTTTGAAGCAGAAGGGTATGTTCAAGTATTAAGCGGAGTTAAAAAAGGTGATATGGTTGTAACTGATGGTAATTTTATACTTGATTCACAGTCAACATTAACTGGTGGACAGGCGTTGTTATACGGTGCAGCAGAAGAAATCAAAGAAGAAAGAAAATAAATAGTAATGCGAGGATTTATCCTCGCTTAACAATAACTACAATAGGTGATAGGTGGTAGCAGGTAGGTGGAAAGTGAAAGAGTAAGGAAGTGAGAAAGTGAAAAAGATAAAAACAGGTGGTATGTGAATAGCAGGTAGGTGATAGGAAAAGAAAGACTACTACTTTTTGTCATTCTGAACGAAGCATAAGCGTAGGAAATAGAAAAATGGGGACGGAGGAAAATAGTAGTAGTAGACGGCATCCTGATTTTCATCAGGACATGCTTAATTGCCGACTACAAGTGTACAAGGAGATAGGGGGTCAGAAAATTGTAGTGCGAAGATTTATCCTCGCTAGATTTTGTTGCAGTAAGCCGATGAAAAAAATCAGTTAAAAGGAGGTGCCAAATGAAAAAAGTTAGTTTTATATTAATGATAGTTATGTTTGGTATCAGCCAAACATTATTAGCACACATGCCGTGTTGTCCCTCCCATGGGACAAAAACACATCATCACGAACATGAAGAAAAGAAAACCGCAACAACAAAGAAGGAAATAAAAGAATCTTTCTATACTACGGTTTATACCTGTCCGATGCATCCAGAACTGCAACAGCAACAATCTGGTAAATGTCCAAAATGTAGCATGGAACTTGAAAAGAAACAGGTATTAATGACTTATACCTGCCCAGAAAAAGATTGTGAATACCAGAAAGCAAAACATGGAAAATGTCCACATCATAATAAAGAGCTTATCAAATCCGAAGTTAAACCTCATTGTCCGAAATGTGGCCAACCTGTTGATGAGAAAGAATTGAAAATTCAAAAAGAGAAAATCTCTGTTGTGAAAGTTGAACAAGACGAAATCGGCAAAAAAGATCACTGTGTAGTGATGAATAAAGATTTTACAGTTTCTAAAAAGACAAAAGTTGTAAAATATGGTGAACAAAAATATTACTTATGTTGTCCTATGTGTGAGAAAGCAATTTTGAACCAACCTGACAAATATATAACCACTAAATGCACAAACTGCGCTGAACATATTCGTATAAACGAATTAAAAACGAAACCTGTAAAAACTGCACAACAAATAGAAACAAAAGAACAAAAAGAAAAAACTGTTTATACCTGTCCAATGTGCGGTGGTGAGTTTGAAAAACCTGGCAAATGTCCAAAATGTGGTATGGATTTGGTACCTGTAAAACATTAATTTTTAAGAAAACTTTATGAAGTATAGAATTTTGATTTTATCCTTTTTCATTTTTTGTTCAGTAGTACAATCAAAACATATACTTTTGAGTCAAAAATTTTTAGAAGTAAAAAATGAAGAAGTTAAGTTTTTGTTTGACACCTGGAAGTACCATTTCGGGTTAAAAACTTTTGGTGGCGGATATGTAAGACATATATTGCTTTTGCTTTATGACGATAGTATTGTTGAACTTGAACTTCCAGAAGTTTCATTAACACCAGGGTATTCTTCAAGTGGGTTTGTTAATGTGGATGAATTAAGCGATATTTTCCTGAATTTACTTTTTTACCCGATTGAAGAAATTTTACCTGACCCTTATGAAAAAATGAGGCAAGAAATAAAAGATAAACTTAACCTGGTTAAAGAAGAACCAACTGTAGAAAATTTTGTTAACATTATTTCTGATTTATATTCTAAAAAGGGAAAAGAAATTAAAGTTAAAAATGTGTATTTTCGCAATAGTATCAAAGATTTGAAATTAGAAAGTAGAGGTAACAAGATACACTTAAAATTTACTACTGAGAATAAAAAACAGAAATATATTTCAAGTTACAAAGACATAAAAGAAAAAAACGAAATTTTGGTATCTCTTAGTAAAGCGTTTGGTGTTGAAGAAAAGATAA
>JBKBRH010000066.1:0-6271 GCA_046292225.1 Endomicrobiia bacterium | reverse complement strand
TGATGTTTACAATTTAGGTAAAGAAATTAGGTTTCATAAAAATTTTTCACCTGAAGGGACAAATGTTGATTTTGTAAAAGTAAAAGATGAACATAATATTTATGTACGAACATATGAACGAGGTGTAGAAAATGAAACACTGTCTTGTGGGACAGGTGTTACTGCTTCAGCGATAATTTCTTCTTTAAATGGTTACACTAAACCTTTAGTTAAATGTTATACAAAAAGTGGAGAAATTTTAACTGTTGGATTTAAAAAAAATTCTGAAGAAGATTTAATTTCTGTAGTTTCAGATTTGTATTTAGAGGGTAAGGTTTACCACACTTTTGATGGCGAGTTTTATTTATAAATTTTCTGGAGGACGAAAATTATGTTTCAAGGATCAATAGTAGCGTTGGTAACTCCGTTTAAAAACGGACAAGTAGATGAAAAAAAATTGTGTGAATTAGTAGAATGGCATATATCCGAAGGCACAGACGCTATATTACCCTGTGGGACTACTGGTGAGTCACCAACTTTGTCATACGAAGAACATAACAGAGTCATAGAACTTGTAGTAAAACAAGTAAAAAAAAGAGTACCTGTAATTGGTGGTACAGGAACAAATTCTACATCTGAAAGTTTACTTTTGTCAGAACATGCAAAAGAAGTTGGTTGTGATGCTTTGTTGTTGATTGTTCCTTATTACAACAAACCTACTCAAGATGGAATGGTCGAACATTTTAAAACTATTGCAGAAAAAACTAAAATGCCTGTGATAGTTTATAATATTCCAGGCAGAACTTCTATAAACCTTGAACCACAAACTTTTGTAAAATTAGTAAAAGAATGTAAATATATTGTAGGGATAAAAGAAGCATCAGGTTCTATTGAACAAGTATCACAAATTATTTCTTTACTTTTAGAAGAAAACTTAGAAGATAAAATTTCTGTTTTAAGTGGTGATGACAGTATGACATATCCTTTGATGTGTTTAGGTGGCAAAGGTGTGATTTCTGTTTTAGCAAATATTTTACCTAAAAAAATGCACGAGTTTACCAAAATGTTGTTAGAAAAAAAGTTTGATGAAGCAAAAAAAATACATTATGAACTTTATCCTTTAATGAAATCAATGTTTATTGAAACAAATCCTATACCTGTAAAAACTGCGATGGAACTTATGGGTTTATGTTCTTCAGAGTTAAGGTTGCCAATGACAAAAATGAAAGATGAAAACAAAGAAAAATTAATAAAAATTTTAAAAAAATATAATTTAATATGAGATTATCTGATATTCTTAAAAAAACAATACAACAAAAACAAGATTCTTCGGCACAGCAGAAATCTGATGATCAGTTTTCTTTAAGTCAGCAAAAGATAAAAGAAATTTTTCCTTACCAAGATAAAGTTGTTCCCCAGGCTGAAAAAAATCTATCAATTTCTGTTGAGGAAGTTTATTCTAAAGGAATAACACTTTTAAGAATTTTGTTTAAAGATTTGAATTCAGCTAAGAATAATATTCAAATAAACGATTTAATAGAAGTAGCAAAAAATATAACAAAACTTATTTTGATTAATAACGAAGAAATTTTGTTGTATACATACTATTCTACAGTTGATAGTTATGTTTATGCACATAGTTTGAATGTTGCAATTTATAGTTGTGTAATTGCAGTGGCTAAAAAAATGGAGATAAACGAAATTGAAGAAGTTGTATTATGTGGATTGTTACATGATATAGGTATGGCTAGAATTTTAAATTTTGTAGATAGGAAACAGAAGTTTTCTTATAAAGAATTTGAAGAGGTAAAAAAACATTCTGAATATGTAAAAGAAGAGATTTCAAAATTAGATTTATCTGTAGAGTTGAAAAAGAAAATAGCAAATGTTGTTGTAAAAGTTCATGAACGTGTTGATGGAAGCGGTTATCCGTTACATTTAACTTCAGAAAATATAGATTTATACACAAAAATAATAAGTATTGCAGATGTTTATGAAGCGTTATCTCACCCGCGTCCTCATAGAGATAGAATTTTACCTCATGACGCTATTGTTGCTATTGTGAAACAGGCACAGTCAGAGTTTGACTCTAGTTTAGTAAAAATTTTTGTAGATAAAATGTCTTTATTTCCAGTAGGAAGTTATGTAAAGCTTACCACAGGAGAAATAGCACGGGTTATAGGCACAAATCCTTCCTTGCCGGTAAGACCAAAAGTAAAAATAATTTTAAATTCTGATGGTACTACTTCCAAAAAAGAAGAAGTTATAGATCTTTTAGAAAATACAAAAATATCTATTGTAGAAGCGATAGATGAAACAAAACTTGATATAAAAGACAAGAGATTACTTTTGCAGATAAAAGCGCAGCGATGGTGGGTAAAGGATGTTACAATATAATGGACAGTTTTATTTTATATTAACTTCTGATATTATTTTAAAAATTAGTTGTTTTGATATATCTAAAAAGCTTATACATCAAATTAAAAAGCGATTTAGTTTTTTCATTAAATCCAAATACGATAGCAAAAATTTTTTTGAATTAGAAATATACAAAAGTTACAAATCTTTAAAAGACAAAAAATTTGTTAAATTTTTAAGGAAAGATGTAAAATTGTTTTATGATGATAAGAAATTTTATGGTGTAATATCAGAGAATATTTTTTCTTTTGATACTTTATTAAGAGTTGTTACAAGTTTAGTTGTTTTAGAAAATGGTGGTATAATTTTACATTCTTCAAATGTTTTAGAAGGTAAAAAATCTGTTTTATATACAGGCCCGACAAATTCTGGTAAAACTACCATTGCTAAAAAATATAAAAAAAATAAGATTCTGACTGATGAATTATCAATATTATTTTTTGAAAATAACAAAGTAGTTTCTGTTAGAAGTCCTTTCTGGGGAGACCTTAAATCTGCGTTTTATAAGGATAGTATTGAAAAAAAATTTGTTGTAGATAGAATAATGTTTTTATTTGGATTTGTTAAAGACAATAAACCAAAAATTAAAATTTTAAGTTTTAAAGAATCTGTTATTTTGTTGTTAAAAAATTTGTTCTGGGTATTAAAAGATGAAAGTTATAATGAAAAAATTTTGAAGATAGTTTTTAAAATAGCTAAAACAATACCTTGTTATAAATTTTATTCTGTATATGAGATATAAAATAAAAGATAACCTTGCATATAGAAAAATTCTTAATGAAATATATATTGTTGACAGCAAAAATTCTTGTTTACATAAGATAAATGAAACAGGTAGTTTTATTTTTGAAAAAATAAAAGAAGGTTTAAATGAAGATGAAATTATTGATGAGTTAATAAAAATTTATGATGTTGGAATTGAAGTTGCAAAAAGTGATTATAAAAATTTTATTGAAGAACTTTTTTCAAAAGGTTTAATAGAAAAAGATGCAAGAAAATAAAAAAAAGTTAGTTGATGCTCTTTTCAATGTTTCTTACCATAAAAAAATACCGTTGTATACTTTGATAGAATTAACTTACAGATGTAATTTTTTATGTAAACACTGTTATATTCAAAAAAATTATTGTGAAGAAAAATTTCCTGAATTAACCTCAAAAGAAATTGTTTCTCTTATTGAAGAGATATATTCTTTAGGTGGAATGTACTTAATTTTTACTGGTGGAGAACCTTTGTTAAGAAAAGATATTTTTGACTTAATAAAGTTTGCTAAAAAATTAAATTTTTTTGTTATTTTATTCACTAATGGCAGTTTTTTAGACGAATTTGTAGTGGAAAAGTTAAAAGTTTGTGGAGTAGACAAAATTGAGATAAGTTTATACGGAGATAAAAAATATCATCAAGTGTTTGTTGGTAAAAAAAATGTTTATGACAAAATAATAAAAGCAATCAGGTTGTTGAAAAAAAATAATATTAGTGTATCTATAAAATCAGTAATTACAAAACAAAATTTTATACAAAGAAAGTTTTTAGAATTGTTAGCAAAAAGTATTGGTGTAGAATATAAGTTTGATTTTGTTATTACTCCTAAAAACAACGGTGATTTTTCTACTACAGAGTTAATGTTAGACGAGAAAAGAATTTATCTTTTGTTAAAAGAGTATAATTATAAAAAAGAAAAAGTTGATTTTTTATCAAATGTAACTTGTTCAGCAGGTATTAATATTGTAGGTATAAATCCGTATGGAGATGTTTTTCCTTGTATTCAATTTCCTTATAAATTGGGTAATATTAAAGAAAAAAAGTTTAAAGATATATGGGAGAATAATAATTTTAGAGAAAGATTTGCTCAAATCAAATATTATAAAGAATGTAGAGGATGTGAGTTATTATTTTGGTGTAATCGTTGTCCTGGATTAAGTTTTGTTGAGAATAAAAATTTGTATAGTTGTTCAAGCATAACTAAAAAAGTTGCATCTATTTTTAAAAAAATATATATGAGTAGTTGACATTATATAATAAATGTGAGTATTTATATTTATTTATATAAACAAATCAATAAGGAACAGATCTATTGAACAAAAAGTTAGGTGTAAAGAATTTTGTAAATTTTATTTTACTAAGGAGTGAAGATTTTATAAAAAGATGAAAAAGGATAAAAAGAAAAAGTATAAAAAACCTAAAATTATTTCTGAAAAAATTTTTGAACAAGCAGCGCTTGCCTGTGGAAAATGTATTTCTGGCAATCCTGTGTTTAGAAGTGGTTGCAGATATGCACCAAGATTGTCATAGATAATTTTTGTAAAGAAATAATTTTATGAATTTATTTTTTATAAAACTTAATGGTGGTTGTATGCGGCCGTTGTTAAGAGATGGAGATATAGTGTTAGTTGTCCCTTGGAAGAAAAAATTGCGTGTAGGAGATATAGTTTTATACAAACTTAATGGCCAGTTGTTTTTACACAGAGTGGTTAGAGTTTTTTTACAGAATATAGTTGTGAATGATGACTGTGGGATTACTTCTTATGTCAATGTTCAATTAAAAAATGTTATAGGAATATATCCAACTATATTGTCTGGTTTTTTAGGATACATATATCACATTTTAGTAAAATCAGTTTATATAACTTTTAGGTTGGTAAAAAAATTGTCCCAGAGATAAAAAAACAAAAATTTTGTTAATTTTATGCAACAAAGTATTTCGTATCTTTCATATTGGGGACTGAAAGAATTACCGTTTGAAACAACACCTGATACAAGATATTTCTATTTTTCAAAAGAACACGAGGAAGCGTTCTTGCGGCTTAGGTATGTTATAGAACATAAAAAACCATTGTGTATGATAACAGGCGAGTATGGTAGTGGGAAAACACTTCTTTGTAATTTTCTTATCACAAAACTTCCTTATGAGAAATACCAGTGTGTATATTTAGGGAACCCATTTCTTCCACCAGAAGAAGTTATACATAATTTAGTTTTAATTTTAACCCGTGGTGGTGGGGGGGTAGAAAAACTTCCAGTTAAAAAAGCAGAGATAATTCATCTTTTTGTTGAAATTGTTAAACGTAATTTACAAATAGGTAAACACACGGTGATATTTTTTGACGAGGCACATCTTGTTGAAGATATAAAAGTTTTTGAAGAACTAAGGGTATTACTTAACAGCACTACTACAATCCCTATTAGCATAATTTTATTAGGACAGACAGAGTTGAGAGAAAAAATTGGTCTTCTGGGACAGTTTAAGTCAAGAATTACATACCATTATCATATAAAAAATCTTGAAAAAGAAGAAGTTGATGAATATATAAAACACAGGTTACTTGTAGCGGGTCATCCTACGGGCGAGTTGTTCTGCAAGTTTGCAGTTGAAGAAATTTATAATTTAACTTC
This sequence comes from Endomicrobiia bacterium, assembly GCA_046292225.1. Lineage (GTDB taxonomy): Bacteria > Elusimicrobiota > Endomicrobiia > DTEH01 > DTEH01 > JANXDG01. Next base: position 483 of record JBKBRH010000066.1, on the reverse strand, counting down.
AGGTTTGCCTAGGACAATAAATAATATATGCGATGTAAGTTTAATGCTTGCTATGGGGAAAGAGATGGATAAGGTTCATAAAGAAGTTATTTTAGAAGCAAAAGAAGAAGTTTTACTATAAAAGCAACAACATGGTTGTTGTACTCCAAAAAGATAAAAATTTGGAGTGCAATGACAGTGTCATTGCGAGGCAGCAACAACGTGGTTGTTGCGCTCCGAAGATAATTTTGCAAAGTTTTAAAATATGAATGAAGAAATATATAAAATCTATAAACATAATCCTCCTCATTTATTTGTTCCTAAGGCAAAATATATGATTACGAGTGCAATTTATATGAAAAGAAATTTATTAAAACACCCTGCATCAAAGAAGAAATTGTTATATTCTCTGAAGATGGCTGCACAGAAATATAACTGGATTTTAGAAGATTGGATAATACTTGATAATCATTATCATATAATGCTGAGTGCTCCTGAGAATTC
>JBKBRH010000065.1:0-6386 GCA_046292225.1 Endomicrobiia bacterium | reverse complement strand
GGTCTTTAGGTTTAGCAATTAAAGAAAAATATCCAGAAATAGAAATCATAGGTATAGGAAGAAATTTAGAAAGATTAAAATTAGCAAAACAAAAGGGTTGTATAGATAGATTTACAACAGATCTAAAGCAAGGAGTAAAAAATTCAGATATAGTTATTGTATCTACTGTTGTTTCTGTTATTGATAAAATTATAATATCCATATTACCATTTGTAAAAAATAACTGTTTGATAACAGATGTCGGTAGTATAAAATATAAAATAATAAAAAGTATAAACAAAGAATTAAAAAAGTATAAAAATTTAAAAAACATAAATTTTATTGGCAGTCATCCAATTGCTGGTAGAGAAAAGACTGGGGTAGAATTTGCTAAAAATGATTTGTTCAAAAACTCTGTTTGTGTAATCTGTTATAACGATAAAATGGTAAACAAAGACGCTTTGGAAAAAATAAAATTTTTATGGGAAACTGTAGGCGCAAAAATAGTTCGTCTTGATGCAAAAAAACATGACAGAATTCTAGCTGCAACAAGTCATTTTCTTCATATAATTTCATATCTTTTAACAAAACAAATAAATAGCAGAAAAGAATTTATTAATTTTGTCGGTGGGGCATACAGAGATATGACACGTATTGCTGCATCAAACCCACAGTTATGGTCTGAAATTTGTTTTATAAATAAAACTTATGTTTCACAAGAAATAAAAAAATTTGTAAAGCAGTTAAATAAATTATTAAAAATAATAAACAATTTTGAAAAGTTAAATAAATTCTTAGAAAAATGTTATGAATTAAAAATAAAATATCAAAAATAAACACATCTATGGTTGATATAAAAATTACAAAAAAATCAAAAATAAATGCTGAAATTAAAGTTGCTGCAGACAAATCTATTACTCACAGAGCTATAATGTTTGCATCATTATCTTCAGGTGAATGCGTTGTAGAAAATTTTTTAAACAGCAAAGATTGTTATTCAACTATTGGTTTATTTAAAAATTTAGGTGTAAAAATTATAGAAGAAAATAAGACTTTAAAAATTTTTGGTTGCGGATTGCAAGGATTAAAACAACCAAAAAAAGAGTTAGATTGTGGAAATTCTGGCACTACATTAAGGTTATCGTTAGGAATTATTTCTGGAAACGAAATCAAAGTTAAACTTATCGGTGATGAAAGTTTATCAAAACGTCCAATGTCGCGTGTAATTGGACCATTGTCTTTAATGGGAGCAAAAATCTCTGCTAAAGAAAATAATTATTTACCAATAGAAATCGAAGGTACTAAAAATTTAAAATCTATAACATGGAATAGTAAAATTGCTTCGGCTCAGGTAAAATCTGCTATTTTATTTGCTGGGATGAATGCAGATGGTGAAACTATATATAAAGAACCAGTTTTATCAAGAGATCATACAGAAAGAATGATGGAATATCTTAAATTACCAATTAAGAAAAAAGAAAATATAACCTCTATTACTGGAAAAGTTAAAGAAATTAAACCATTTGAAATTACAATTCCAGACGATCCTTCTTCAGCAAGTTATTTTATAGCAATGACTGTTTTGTTACCTAGTTCATTTATGGTTATAAAAAATGTTTGTGTCAATTCTACAAGAATTGGATTTATTAACATGTTAATAAAAATGGGAGCTAAAATAAGTTTTTTAAATCCAAGAATTTTGTATAATGAACCTGTAGCAGATATATTTGTAGAAAGCAGTAAATTAAAAAGTATAAAAATTACAGAAGACGAAGTCCCTTCTATGATAGATGAACTACCACTTTTAGCAGTTGTTGCTACACAAGCAGATGGTGTCACAGAAATTAAAGGTGCACAAGAATTAAGAGTTAAAGAATCTGATAGAATCAAAACAATCACTACAGAATTGCAAAAACTTGGTGCTAAAATTATAGAACAACCAGATGGAATGATTATAATGGGAAATACAAAACTTAAAACTACCACAACTGAACTTTTAGATTCTTACAACGACCATAGAATCGCAATGAGTTTAGCTGTTGCGGGAAGTATATGCGATGGTGAAATTGTCATTAAAAATGCAGATTGTGTAGACATTTCATTCCCAGAATTTTGGAATTTATATAAAAGTATATAATTATGACAGAGATTATTGTATCAAAATATATTGGTTTTTGTAGTGGTGTCAAAAGATGTATAAATATTACTGAAAAAGAAATTTTTAAAAATAAAAAAGTTTTTGCTTTAGGTGAACTAGTTCATAACGAGGAAGAAATTAAAAGACTGTCTTCTTTAGGACTAACAACAATTAACAGCATACAAGAAATTAATCCAACAGAAGATAATTTTGTATTAATAATCAGAGCACACGGAATTGAAAAAAATATTTTAGAAGAAATAAATAAAAAAATTAAAAATTGTATTAACGGTACATGTCCTATTGTAGAAAAGAACCAAAAAATAGTTTCTGAATATTCTAACAAAGGATATAATATAGTAATATACGGAGATGTAGAACATCCTGAAATTAAAGCATTGACATCTTATATAAATCCGAATACAAAATATTCTGTAATAAATTCTTTAGAAGAAATTAAAAAATTAAATTTTTCACCAAAAGATAAAATATTGCTTATATCACAAACAACTAAAGAAGTTAAAGAATATGAAAAAATTATTGAAGAATTAAAAAGAAAATTTAAAAATTTAAAAGTTTCTTATTCAATATGTAAAGAAACTATACTTAGAGAAGAAAATACTAAAAATTTAGCACAAAAAGTTGATTGTGTTGTTATAATTGGTGGGAAAAATTCTGCTAATACTAAAAAATTAGTCAATATTGCAAAAAATTATAACAAAAATGTGCTCTTAATTAGTTCTAAATCTGAACTTAATATTGAAGAATTAAAAAAATATAAAAAAATAGGTATTGTTTCTGGAGCATCAACTCCGAAATGGCTTGTAGAAAAAATTGTTAAAAAACTAGATTTTCTATCTTGAAGGGAGAAGTTTTTATGGAAGAAAAGTTCAAAAAAAATCAAAATTTAGAAGATAATGAATATATAGAAGATATCAAACCTGAAGAAATTTTTAAATATTCTGAGAATATCAAAGTTGGAGATATAGTAGAGGGTAAAATTATAGAAATTTCTTGCGAAGGTATTTATATAGATATCGGTTCTAAAACAGATGGATTTATCCCTATAGAAGAGTTCACAAATAGAAATATTTTAAATTCTTTTAAACCTAAACAAATTATAAAAGTTGCTGTAGTCAAAACTGACTACAACAACCTCCATATTTTATCATATAAAAAAGCAAAAGAAAAAGAACTTAAAAAAACTTTAGAAAAAAATTTCCAAGATAAAATACCTATAGATGCGTATGTAATTTCAAAAACAGACTTTGGATTTATAGTAGATATAGGAATTGATGCTATCTTACCATATACTGAAATGAGTAAAGAATTAAAAAATAAGTTTAAAAACAATAAATCTTTAGAAGGATCTATTGTTAAAGTAGTAATAAAAGAATTTAAACAAAAAGAAGAAAATTTAAAAATTATTGTTTCAAATAAGTTGTATGAAGAAATTATAAAACAACAATTGAAAGAAAAATTATTAAACCAGCTAAAAGAAGGTGATGAAGTAATAGGTGAAGTTAAAACTTTAACAAATTTTGGCGCTTTTGTAGAAATTAATGGTGTTGAAACATTGTTACATATAAGCGATATGGCATGGTATAAAGTTAAGGAACCTTCTGAATTATTACATAGTGGAGATAAAATTAAAGTAAAAGTTTTAAAAATAGACAAAGCAACTGGTAAAATTTCAGTTGGATTAAAACAATTATTTCCACATCCATGGGATGATATAGAAAAAAAATATCGAGTGGGAGAAATTGTAAGAGGTAAAATATTAAATATTACAAACTTTGGTATTTTTGTAGAATTAGAAGCTGGGATTGAAGGATTAATACACATATCAGAAGTCAGCTGGGAAGAAAAATTTCCTAATTTACAAAAGCTTTTTAAATTACAACAAGAAATACAAGTAAAAGTGTTAAATATAGATAAATTAGAGAAACGAATATCTTTGTCAATAAAAAAAATTAATAAAAATCCATGGGAAGATTTAAAAAATGAGTTTCCTAAAGGAAGTAAACACAAAGGAAAGATTACAAAAATTACACCATATGGAATTTTTGTTTTAATGAAACCAGGTTTTGAAGGTTTAGTTCATAAAGAAAATATTTCTTGGATAAAAAACATTAACAATCTTAAAGAAGAGTTTGAAGTTGGAGAATACATAGAATATGTTGTACTTGATATAATTCCTGAACAAGAACGTGCTGTGTTGTCTATTAAACATTTATATCCGAACCCATTCGAAAAATATCGTGTTGATACAATAACAAAATGTAGAGTAAAAAAAATTTTAAAAAATATGTTAATAGTAACAATTAATGGAGAAGTGGAAGGTATTATTCATAAAAAAGAAGCTATAACAGATGAAAAAAATCTTAGTAAAGAACTAAAATCCTTATATAGAGTAGGACAAGATATAGATGCTGTTATAATAAACTCAGATGAAAATTTACATAAAATTGAATTGTCTGTAAAAAAGTTAGAAAAAGTTATTCAAAAACAATTAATTAATAAGTTTTCAAATATAGAAAAGCCTATGTTAAAAGATATATTATCAGAAGATACAGAAAAATGAATAATCGTAAAATTATAAATATTGGATTATATTTATTTTCATTATTAGTTTTGATAATTTTTGTCTTTACCATCTCTTCAAAATATAAAAAATTTTTTTTCCCGAGAGAAAATTCAAACATAGTTATAAACAAAGAAAAAATTGAAAAAAATATAGAAAAGTTACAGTCAGAACTAAATTATTCTCCTGAAAATGTTAAAATTATGGTAGAATTAGGAATTTATTATTTTTTAAAAGGACCAGATTTTTATGACAAATCAATAAATCTACTATATAAAGCTTGGCAATCAGGTTCTACTGATATCAGGACTTTTTATTATTTAGGTGTGATGTATGAATTTCTTAATTTATACAATTTAGCTATAAACGAATATAAAAAATTTTTAATAAATATACCTAATGATATTGAAGTTAACTTAAGGTTAGGAAATTTATATTACAAAACTGGCAAACTTGATGATGCAATAAATGTTTTTACATATGTATTAAAAAAAGATAAAAATAATATAATTGCTTTAACAAATCTTGGTTTTATTTATTTTTCAAGAGAAGAATTTAATGATGCTCAGGAGTATTTTTTAAAAGCTAAAAATATATGTAATAAAAAAAATTTAATTGAACCTAAAAATTTAAATTTTTATTTAGGAAGAATTTATTTTAATAACAAAAATTTTGAAACAGCAAAAAAATATTTCGAACAAGAATATAAAAATTATCCAGATAATTTAGAAAATAATCTGATGCTAGCTAAAACATATTATGAACTAAAAGATCTAAAGGCTACCTTAGCATTAGTACAGCAAATACAAAAAGATTATCCAAAACATAAAGATTTGTTAGAATTACAAAAAAAGATTAAAAAAAATCTTAGTTGAAAATAAATACAATTTTATGTTATCAAAAGTTTATTCTGGAACTGTATATGGTATTGAAGGATTTATTGTAGAGGTAGAAATAGACATATCTAGCGGATTTCCTACTTTTACTATCGTTGGCCTACCAGATACTGCTGTTAAGGAATCAAAGGAGCGTGTTACATCTGCTATAAGAAATTCTGGTTTTGATTTTCCAACAAAAAAAATTACTGTCAATCTTGCACCAGCAGATTTAAAAAAAGAAGGAGCTGGTTTTGACCTACCAATAGCGTTAGGTATTCTTTCTGCAGCAGGATATGTTGACTCTGAAAAACTAAAAAATTATTTCATAATAGGAGAATTAGCTCTAAATGGTAATGTCCGCCAAGTAAAAGGAATTTTGCCTTTAGCTTTAAAAATTGCTAAAGAGAATAACAAAAATTTTATAGTACCAATACAAAATATTAAAGAAACAGTGGTGGCAGATATTAATGCTTTTGCTGTATCAAACTTAAAAGAAGTTGTAGATTTTATAAATGGTAAAGTAAATATTGCTGCATTTAAAATGGATTTAGAAAAACTTTATGAAGAAAATCTTTATTATGAAGTAGATTTTAGTGATGTTAAAGGTCAACAATTTGCTAAACGTGCAATAGAGGTTGCAGCCAGCGGTGGACATAATTTGTTGATGATAGGTCCGCCTGGTGCTGGAAAAACAATGCTTGCTTCAAGAATACCTACAATACTTCCAAAACTTACTTTAGAAGAAGCAATTGAAACTACAAAAATTTATTCTGTTTCGGGATTAGTAAATGATAAATTCATTTCAATC
>JBKBRH010000064.1:0-6426 GCA_046292225.1 Endomicrobiia bacterium | reverse complement strand
CAACCATACCTTCTGCTTCAAGCGCTCCTTTAAGTAACATCGCTATAGTTTCAATTTTTTCTTTTTTCCATTTATCTTTTAAAACAGAACTGTTTGCTATAAACCTAGTTGTAGAAATAAGTATTTCTTCTATTATTTTAAGTTTGTTTGCTTTAAGTGAACTGCCAGTTTCAGTAAGTTCTACTATAGCATCTACTAAATCTGGCACTTTTACTTCAGTTGCTCCCCAGGAAAATTCTACTTTTACTGGAATTTTTTTCTCTTTAAAATATTTTCTTACATAGTTTACAATTTCTGTTGCTATTCGTTTATTTTTTAGTTGGTATATAGAGTTGATATTTGAATTTTCAGCTACAGCTACAACCCATCTTACAGGTCTAAAACCAGATTTTGAATATATAAGTTCAGAAATTTGTTTTACTTTAGCGTTTGTTTCTAAGATCCAATCGTAGCCAGTTATCCCACAGTCAAACACGCCTGATTCTACATATTTTGGTATTTCCTGTGCACGCACTAATGTTATATCTAACTCTTCATCATCACAATATGGTTTATACTGTCGTTGTTCTGCGTATATTTTAAATCCTGCTTTTTTAAATAGTTCAAAAGTATTTTCTTGAAGTGAACCTTTTGGTAACCCAAGTTTTAATTTTTTCATAAAAACTCTCCTTCATTGCTAAAATTTCACTTTTTCACTTTCTCACTTTTTCACTTTCTCACTTTATAACTTTCTACTAAAAAAATTTAATTTTTTCAACATATGTTGAGTTTTTACTAAAATTTTTTATAAAAATAAAAATTATGAAAAATCTTTATACTTTATCATTGAACGAAATAAAACAACTTGTACAGAAAAAAGAAGTATCAAAAAATGAAATTCTGGAAAGTTTGTTTGAAAGAATTGATGATGTGGACAAAGATTTAAACGCTTTCATCTGTGTGTTTAGAGAAGAAATTGAAAATAGTAACGAGAAAAATTTTTTACCAATTGCAGTAAAAGATAACATCTGTATAAAAGGTAAAAAAACAACTTGTGGATCAAAAATTCTTGAAAATTATGTTGCAGTATATAATGCATCAGTAATAGATTATTTAAATAAAGAAGGATTTATTTTTATTGGTAAGACAAATATGGACGAGTTTGCAATGGGTTCTTCTACCGAAACTTCATATTTTGGCCCTACAAAAAATCCGTACGATTTAACTTGTATTGCTGGAGGGTCATCCGGCGGTTCTGCAGTAGCGGTTGCATCTTATGAAGTTCCAACAGCTTTAGGATCAGATACTGGCGGGTCTATTCGCCAACCTGCAGCGTTATGTGGTATAGTAGGTGTTAAACCAACCTATGGTAGAGTTTCAAGGTATGGCCTTGTAGCGTTTGCTTCATCTTTAGATCAGATAGGTGTTTTTGCAAGAAATGTTTTAGATGCTGCAATTGTGTTAGAAGTTATTTGTAGATATGATGAGAAAGATTCAACTTCTATAAACTTACCACAAGAAAAGTTTACTGAAGAAGTTTATAAAACAGATGAAAATTTTGTTAAAAATTTAAAAATAGGTGTTCCTAAAGAATATTTTATTGAAGGAATACAAAAAGAAATAAAAGATAAAATTTATGAAGTTATAAATTTTTTATCTAAAGAAGGAGCAAAAATAGAAGAGGTATCTTTACCTAATACAGAATATGCAGTTGCTGTATATTACATTATTGCCCCGTCGGAAGCGTCGTCAAACCTTGCAAGGTATGATGGTGTAAAATATGGATATAAATCTAAAACTGATCAAGAACACTATTCTGAGTCTAAAATGATAAATATGTATCTTAAAACAAGAAAAGAAGGGTTTGGTAGTGAAGTAAAAAGAAGAATAATGTTAGGAACATATTCTTTATCTTCTGGTTATTATGACGCTTACTATTTAAAAGCGCAAAAAGTGCGTAGGTTGATATTTGAAGATTTTGTTAATGTGTTTAACAAAGTTGATTTGTTGATAACACCTACAACACCTACTACTGCGTTTAAAATTGGAGAAAAAATTAATGATCCGCTACAGATGTATCTTTCTGATATTTTCACAATACCTTGTAATTTAGCAGGTCTTCCTGGGATGTCAATTTCTTGTGGTTATGATGAAAAAAATTTGCCTATTGGATTACAAATTTTAGCACCACATTTTAAAGAATCTACAATGTTAAAATTAGCATATTTTGTTGAGAAAAATTTTAAATTTAAAAAAATTACTAATAAATATGTTATAGGAGAATAAATATGAAAAGATTAAATTTATCTTTTTTAGTTTTACTGTGCAGTTTTATATTTTTTTTCATAATCTTTGTTTTTGTAATAAAAATTAATTCTGCATATAACAAACTTGATTTAGAGACAGAAAAATTTCAAAAGTTAAACGAAGAAATACAAAGTTATTTAGAATATATCAAATCTATTGATGAAAATTATAAGATTGCAGTTTATATAAAAGATCTTTCTAAAGATTTTGTAATAAAAATTAATTCTGATAAATTGATACCTTCAGCAAGTGTAGTAAAAGTTCCTATAATGGCAGCTGTGTATTATCTTGTTGATAAAGGCGAACTTTCATTAAATGATAGTTTAGTTTATAAAAAGAAACATCGTTGTGGTGGTGCAGGAATAATTAAGAGGTATTCTTATGGTAAGAGATTTAAAGTTAGAGAGCTAGTAGAATTAATGATTACAATTTCAGATAATGTTGCTACACATATGCTTATGGAAAAAATTGGTATTGAAAGATTGAATAAAATTTTTAAAGATTTGGGTTTAAAAAATACCGATGTGAAAAGATATGTAATGGATTTGTATTCAAGAAATAAAGGGTTAGAAAATTACACTACCGCAGAAGATATAGGAATATTATTAGAAAAAATCTATAAAGGAGAACTTATATCAAAAGAAGTTTCTTCAAATATGCTTTCACTATTGATGAAACAAAAAATTTCTGATAGAATTCCTAAAAAGTTGCCTGAAGAAGTTAATGTAGCACATAAAACTGGTCTTATGAGGAATGTTTGTCATGATGTTGGTATAGTTTTTACAAAAAATGGTGATTTTGTAATTTGTGTTTTAACAGAGAATATGAGAAGTAAGTTTGCAAAAGATATTATTGCAGAAATTTCTTATAAAACATATAGTTTATATGGCGAAGTTGGAAATAAAGATATAGAAATTACAAATCTTGAAAGCGAGGTTGGTATAGATGAATCTACAAATAATTCTTCTTGGGTTGATTCAGGGGGTAACTGAATTTTTGCCTATATCAAGTTCTGGACATTTGGTGTTATTGCAAAAAATTTTTGGGTTAAAAGAAATGTTGTTTTATGATGTTTTATTACATTTTTCAACATTGTTAGCAGTTGTAGTTTTGTTTTTTAAAGACATTGTTGAATATTTAAAAAACAAGAAAATAATTTTTTATATTTTATTATTAAGTGTTCCTACTGGTATTATTGGTTTAGTAGTTAAAAAATATTTTACTTCTGTATATGATAATGTTTTTTTGTCAGGAATTTTTTTGGTTATAACAGGTTTGTGGTTAATTTTTTCTGAAAAAAAATATTTGAGTAATTTTTCTGATAAGATAGATATTTTAAATATTGGTATTATAAAATCATTACTTGTAGGTATTACACAAGGAATTTCAGTATTACCAGGAATATCACGTTCTGCTGCTACATTGGGCAGTATGTTGGTGTTAAATTTTAAAAAAGAGCAAGCAGTAAAATTTATTTTTATTGCATCTATACCTGCAATATTAGGTGCTACTTTTTTAGAATTAAAAGATATAATTTTTTACAAAAAATTAAATTTTGAATTATCTTATATCTATGGTATTATAACAGCATTTGTTTTTGCTTTAATATCATTAAAATTTTTAGTTAAAATTGTCCAAAAATCAAAGTTGAAATATTTTGGTTATTATTGTTTTTTAGTAAGTATAGTTTCTGTTATAACACACTTTTTTAAAAAATAAATATTTTAAGAAAAAATAATGAATTTAATAATAAAACTTTTTGTCCAATATCCTATTTTACTTTTTGCAATAACAGTTCATGAATATGCTCATGGTAAAACAGCAGATTATTTTGGTGATGATACCGCAAGATTAATGGGTAGGTTGACTTTAAATCCTTTAGCACATATTGATATATTAGGTACAGTTATTTTACCATTGTTAGCAATGCTAAGTGGCGTACCACTTTTTGGTTGGGCAAAACCTGTGCCTGTGAATATTTATCGTATGTCAAAAAAACAAATAATGTTAGTAGGACTTTCAGGACCTATAGCAAATTTTTTTACTGCAGGAATTTTTGCTACGATATATTATTTTTTGAATAAATTTAGTGTTGATTTATACTCAGCTGATATTTTGTTTATCTATGGAGTAGTCATTAATATAGTGTTAGCTGTTTTTAATTTGATACCAATACCACCACTTGATGGAAGCAAAGTTTTAGAAGGATTGTTGCCTTATAATATTATAAGAGAATATGAAATTTTTTTTAGCAGATATGGATTTTTTATTTTGATATTTTTGTTGTATTCTGGTATTTTATGGACAATACTCTCACCAATAGTTAATTTTTTAGTTGGACTGTTTTTACCACAAATGCCAAAGTTTATTTAATAAATAAATTATGAAAAAAACAATATTATCAGGGATGCGTCCTACAGGAAAACTTCATATAGGACATTATGCTGGTGTTTTAAAAAATTGGATAAAGTTGCAAGATGAATACCAATGTTTTTTTATGGTAGCAGATTTACATGCGTTAACTACAGAATATGAAAATACTAATGAAATTAAAAAAAATATATACGAAATAGTTTTAGACTGGCTTTCTTGTGGAATAGATACTAAAAAGTCAGTAGTGTTTTGTCAATCAGATGTGCCAGAACATTCTGAATTACATTTAATTTTTTCAATGTTGACACCGCTTGGATGGTTATACAGTTGTCCTACATATAAAGAACAACTTAAAGAACAAACATCAAAAGATCTTAAAACATACGGGTTTTTAGGATACCCAGTTTTACAAGCAGCAGATATTTTGTTGTACAAATCAGAATTTGTTCCTGTAGGTAAAGATCAGATACCTCATATTGAACTAACTCGGCAAATAGCAAGAAGGTTTAACAATTTTTACGGCAAGTGTTTCCCTGAACCAAAAGAATTGTTAACTGAAACACCATACATTCCTGGAATAGACGGGAAAAAAATGTCAAAATCGTATAATAATTGTATATACTTAACAGATGAAAAAAAAGATATAGAACAAAAAGTTATGCAGATGTTTACAGATCCTAAAAAAATTCGTAAAAACGATTCTGGCGATCCTAAAAATTGTGTAGTTTTAGCGTTTCATAAAGTTTTTAATTTAAATGAAGCAGAGAACATAGAAAGTTTATGTAGAGAAGGAAAACTTGGTTGTGTAGAAGATAAAAAAAATTTAGCAAAAATTTTAAATAATATACTAGAACCAATCAGAGAAAAAAGAAAACAATATAATAAACAAAAAATAGAAGAAATACTTTTAGAAGGGAAACAAAAAGCACAAAAAGTTGCAAAACAAACAATACAGGAAGTTAAAAATTTAATATATGAACCAAACTTATGAGGTAAAACTAGAAATTTTTGAAGGACCACTAGATCTTTTGCTTTATCTTGTGAAAAAAAACAATTTTAACATTTACGATATTCCTATCTCAGAAATTACTCACCAATATTTAGAATATTTAGATTTAATGAAAGAATTAAATTTAGATATAGCAGGCGAGTTTTTAGTAATGGCAGCAACTTTGATGGAAATAAAATCTAAAAGTTTACTACCAAAACCACAACAAGAACTTGAAGATGAGGTTGAACAAATAAGAAAACAACTTGTTGACAGGTTAGTTGAATATCAAAAATATAAAAGTATAGCATTAAATTTTTTTCGTCCAAGAGAAGAAGTTGAAAGAAATGTTTTTTATAGAAAACTACCAATATTTACTGAAGATGATTATTATATTGAAGCAACAATTTTTGATTTATTGACTGCGTTTAATGAAGTTTTAAAGAAAGTTCCAAAAGAATATAAAGAAATAGTCATTGAAGAGATCCATATTGAAGAAAAAATGAGACAAGTTATGAATTATCTTAAAGATAAAACATATGTGTTATTTGAAGAACTTATGCAGTTGGAAAAAACACGGCGTGGAATCATTGTGTTATTTTTAGCCTTACTTGAACTTATAAGGTTAAAACAAGTTTTTGCACGACAAAAAGAATTGTTTGGCGAAATAAGAATTTATCCTATGTTTAAAGTTCAACAATAATGATACTAAAATATTGGCTGTACCATTATATTGATCGTGTAATAGGGATACCAATAATAATTTTCTTATCGTTGAT
>JBKBRH010000063.1:3703-6768 GCA_046292225.1 Endomicrobiia bacterium | reverse complement strand
CTGGCGGTGTTGGTCCTGTAACTAATTCGATTTTGATGAAAAATTTAGTTAATTTATTAAAACAGCAATATGGTTTGCCATTAGACGGATACAAGATTTTTTAAATTGTAATTTTAAAATACAAATAATTCTTTTATGAACAAAAATATTTTAAGAATAATTGATGCAAATGTGAACCGTTCTACGGAAGGAATAAGAGTTGTTGAAGAAATTTTACGATTTGTTTATAAAGATGAAAAAACTTATAAAAAACTTAGAATTATTCGGCATGAAATACCAAAATTATTTATAAATTTTTATCCCCACAGTGTTTTACAAAGAAATAGTTACATAGATCCAGGGAAAAAATCTAAAGAAAAAAAATATAAAAACATAAAACATATAGTTATCTCTAACTTTCATCGTGTAAGTGAATCATTAAGAGTATTAGAAGAAATTGCGAAGATGTTGCAACCTAAAAAAGTTCAAAAAATAAAAAATCTAAGATATAAAATCTATGATTTAGAAAAATTTGTTGTTGAAAAAATTTTAAGATGAAAAATCTAATTAAAGGATTATATTGTATTTTGCCAGAATTTGATACTATAGAAAAATACAAAAAATTTGTCAGCAAATTAATAAAGTTCAATCCTAATATTATACAGTTGAGAATAAAAAATAAATCTGATCAATTTTTTTACCAAGTCGCTTTTGAAATAAAAAAAATCCTAAGTTCAAAAAATATATGTTTTATCATAGATGATAGAGTAGATATTGCGTTATTGATAAAATCGCATGGTGTACACCTTGGACAGGATGATTTGTCTGCTTTAGAAGTTAGAAAGTTAGTTAATAATTTAGGATTAAAAAAATTTATAATAGGTTACTCTACCCACTCTTTAGAACAAGCAAAAAAAGCTTTATATTTTCCTGTAGATTATATATCTGTAGGTCCTGTATTTAAAACAAATACAAAACCAGAATATATTCCTGTTGGAGTTAATACATTAAAAAAAGTAAAAGAATTTGTAAAGGATAAATTCCCTATAGTTGCGGTTGGTGGAATAAATAGTAAAAATATTGATTTAATAAAAAAAATTGGTGTTGATGCTGTTGCTGTAGTATCTGCAATAAAAGATTTAAATCCTGATGTAATAGAAAGATTAAAATTTTAAAAAATGTTTAAAATTTTTCCTACGATATATTTTTATTCTAACCTTTTTTTTCTTATATTTAAGGCATATTTCAAACTTATATTTAAAAAATTTTTTTGGCAAGATTTTGTTAAATATTCAAAAAAAGTTTTAGAAATAATAAAAAATTTTGAAACCAAAGTTATAATTGAAGAAAATAATGAGTTATTAAAAATTTCTTACCCAGTAATTTTTATAAGTAACCACATGAGTTCTTTAGAAACATTATTATTTGGTTATATCTTAGGAAGATATACAAAAATAACTTTTATTTTAAAAAAAAGTTTATTATATTATCCTATTTTTGGTAAAATACTTAAATTTTTAGATCCTATTGCGGTAAGTAGAAATAATCCAAGAAAAGATTTTAGGTTAGTTTTAAAAAAATATGAAATTTTATATAAGAATAAAGTTTCTTTAGTTGTTTTTCCTCAAGCAACAAGAAGTTTAAATATTGAAGATAACAAGTTCAGCAGTATAGGTATAAAAATTGCAAAAATTTTTAATATTGGCATTGTGCCAATATTTGTAAAAACAGATTTTTTAAGTATCGGCAAAATAATTAAAGATATAGGAATTGTAAACACAAAAAAAAATGTCTATATAAAAATCTTTCCTTATATACCTGCTGAAAAAATAAATAAAAACACAAACCAACAAATTGTAGAAATATTAAAAAAAGAACTTGCTAAATATAACTTTATTTAAGTTAAAATAATAAATTATTGAATTTCTACCTCTATTTTGATATAACATAATTTTATTTAGGAAGGAAGATTATATGAGTATAATAGAACAATTAAAAAATAACCAAGTCCCTAATTTTATAAAAAAAATTGCTGATTATGAAAAAGTTAATATTGAAGAAATTCTGAAAAATGTTATTGATGGCAAAATTGTAATTTTAAAAAATATAAAATCAAAAAGAAGACCTGTTGCTGTTGGGAAAAATTTAAAAACAAAAGTTAATGCTAATATAGGGACATCGCCAGATCTTGTTGATATAAAATTTGAACTTAAAAAATTAGATTCTGCTATAAAGGCAAAAACAGATATGGTAATGGATTTGTCTACAGGAGGAAATATTGATTATATAAGAAGAATTATTTTACAACACTCGCCATTGCCAGTAGGAACTGTGCCAATATATCAAGTTGTATGCGAAATATTAAAGAAAGCTAAAAAGATATCTGATATTTCAACAGAACATATTTTTGAAGTGATAGAAAAACAAGCAGAAGACGGTGTTGATTTTTTTACTATTCATTGTGGAGTGACAAAGAAAAATTTAGAAATTTTAAAAAAACAAAACCGTATTTGTGGTATAGTAAGTCGTGGTGGCGCTTTTTTAGCAGAATGGATTTTAAAAAATAACAAAGAAAATCCGTTATATGAAAATTTTGATAAACTATTAAAGATTGCTAAAAAGTATAATATAACTTTAAGTTTAGGAGATGGGTTAAGACCAGGAAGTATATTTGATGCTAACGATGAAGCACAAATTGCTGAATTAAAAACATTGTCAAAATTAGCAGATATTGCAAACAAAGAAGGTGTGCAAGTGATGATAGAAGGTCCGGGACATATGCCAATGGATACTATAGAAAAACATGTTAAACTTGAGAAGAAATTAACTAATGAAAAACCATATTATCTTTTAGGACCGCTTGTTACAGATATTGCAGCTGGTTATGATCATATAAATTCTGCAATAGGTGCAGCAATAGCAGCAAAAGCAGGTGCTGACCTTATTTGTTATGTTACAGCAGCAGAACATTTGCGTCTTCCAACACCAGAAGATGTTTATGAAGGGGTTATTGCTGCACGTATTGCAGCACATGCTGCAGATATTATAAAAAGAAAAAAGTTTAAAGATTACTTTTTAGATTTAGA
>JBKBRH010000063.1:0-3604 GCA_046292225.1 Endomicrobiia bacterium | reverse complement strand
AATGTCAAAAGCAAGAAAAAATTTAAACTGGAGAATTCAGCAAAAATATGTTTTAGATAAGTATAAATTTAAAGAGGAAAGAAATAAAATATTAAGTAATACAAAAAAAGTTTGTTCGATGTGTGGTTCATTTTGTGCAATGAAAGAGTCTACAAAAATAGGAATATGACAAAAAATTTTTTATGAAACTAAAAATAAAAACGCCAGCAACTACTGCAAATTTAGGTCCTGGATTTGATTGTTTAGGGGCAGCTTTAGATCTATACAATGAGTTTGAAATAAATATTGTAAATAATAAACAAAAATTGAAAATTTTAGTTGAAGGTGTTGATGCTCAGGATATATCAAAAAATGAAGATAATATTTTGTATAAAGCAATAAAAAAAATTTTCAACCAGCAAAAACTTCAAATTCCACCGTTAGAAATTTATATAAAAAACAATATCCCTATAAAACGAGGTTTAGGTTCATCTGCTTCTTGTTATGTTGCAGGAGTTGTTGCAGGAAACATCTTGTGTGGAGAACCGTTGTCTGAAAATGAATTGTTAAATATTGCATTAGAACTTGAAGGTCATCCTGACAATGTTGTATCTTGTATGTTTGGTGGATTATGTATAAGTTCTGTTGTTGAAGGAAAGGTTAAATTTGTAAAACTTAATTTACCAACAGACATTTTAGCTTTAACAATAATACCACAACAAAAAGTTTCTACAAAAGAAGCAAGAAAAATTCTTCCTAAAAAAATTTTGTTCAAAGATGCTGTAAAAAATATATCAAATGTAGGATTATTAATTTCTTCATTACTTAATAAGAAATACGAATTTTTAAAATTTGCAACTGAAGATTTTTTACATCAACCTTATAGAAAAAAATTAATGCCGTGGATGGATAAAATTTTTGAAATTTGTTTAGAGAATAACTCTTTATGTTGTATGTTGAGCGGGTCAGGATCAACTATTGTTGCTATTTATAAGAAGTCAGATATAAATGATGAATTGTTAGAAAAAATAGAGACAAAATTGAAAAAAGTTATAATTTGTGAAGTTAAAATTTTATCTTTTACAAACAAAGGTGTTACTATAAAACAATAAAAATTTTATTTTTTTTATAAAAATAGAGGAAATTTCTATAATATGAATCTAATAAGTATAAAAGATTTAACTAAAAAACAAATAAAAGAAATTTACGATTTAGTACCAAAATACAAAACAAAAGATTTAATACCAGACCTAAAAAATAAATATATAGGTTTAATTTTTGAAAAACCATCTACAAGGACAAGAATTTCGTTTGAAGTTGGTATACAACAACTTGGTGCTGTACCTATAGAATTAAATGAAAAGCAACTGCAGATATCTCGTGGTGAAACAATAAAAGATACTGCTAACATTTTCAACTGTTATTTAGACGGGTTAATATTAAGGGTTAAAAAACATGATACAATATTAGAGTTTACAAAATATTCAAAAATACCTGTTATTAACGCATTAAGTGATAAAGAACATCCGTGTCAGATCATATCAGATATATGGACAATAATGGAATTTAAAAAAGTTTCTTTAGATGAAATAAACAAAATTAAATTTGTCTACATAGGTGATGCAAATAATGTTTGTATGTCTATAATTTATATTTCAGAAACTCTTAATATGAATTCATACTTTATAATACCAAAAAAATTTCAACCGAAAGAAAAGTTTAAAGAAAATATTGTTATTACAGACGATTTAGAAACAATAAAAGATGCAGATGTTGTTTACACAGATGTTTGGATTTCAATGGGACAAGAAAAAGAAAGAAAAAAAAGAATAAAAATTTTTAAACCTTATCAGTTAAATTCAAAACTTTTATCTTTAGCAAAGAAAGATTGTATAGTTATGCATTGTTTACCTGCAAACCGTGGATTAGAGATAACCGATGAAGTTTTAGATGGAAAAAATTCTGTAGTGTTAAAACAAGCAGAAAACAGGTTGTATGTACAAAAAGCATTAATGGTGTATTTGTTTAAAATTGGAAGAGAGGAAATTAAATTAAATATCGAAAAATAAAGAAATCTTTTTATATTTATTAAAACCTAATTTTTGCCTAAAAAACATCTGCGGGAGGATTTATAATGGAACAACAAGAGAAAAAAGAACAACAAATACAAATCGAAATTGACGATATTACAGCACAAGGTGTTTACTCAAACTTAGCTATAATAAGTCATTCATCAGATGAGTTTGTAATAGATTTTGTGTTTATTCAACCTCAGATACCAAAAGCTAAAGTAAGGACAAGAATTATTACTACACCACAACATATAAAACGGTTTCTTAATGCTTTAGAAGATAATATCAAAAAGTATGAAGAAAAGTTTGGCGAAATAAAAATTGATAATAGTCAAAAGATACCAAAAATAGGATTTGTACATTGATTGATTTATATAAAATTTTAAAATAAGTAATATGATAAAAATCTCAGTAATATCTATAGGGACAGAATTATTAAAAGAAAAATCTAACACTAACCTTTTTTATATTTCAAAAAAACTTTCCTCATTAGGGTTAAATTTAGATTTTTGTTCTATTGTTCCTGATGATGAAAATATTTTAACAGAAATTTTTAAATATCACATTGAATCTTCTGATATAATAATTCTTACTGGAGGATTAGGACCTACAGTTGATGATATCACAAAACAAACTATAGCAAAATTTTTAAATAAAAAACTTGTCTTTGTTAGAGAAGTTTATGAAAATATTGTAAGATATTTTATTGAAAAAGGACAAGAAGTACCACAACTTGCAAAAAATCAAGCTTATGTTATAGAAGGTGCAGAGATACTTTTTAACAGAGTTGGCCATGCTCCAGCAGAAAAAATTGTATTAAAAAAAGATAAAATTCAAAAAACAGTTTATATCCTTCCAGGACCACCAAGAGAATTACAAGCAATATTTGAAGAACATATCTTTTCTGAATTAAAAAAATATCAAACAAAAGTATCAAAAGAAATTATACTTCGTATTTGTAATCTCGCAGAATCTAAAATAGAAGAAATTATAAAACCTTTAATAGAAAAAGAAACAAAATATTCTTCTGATATTAATTTTTCTATTCTACCACATCTCAACACAGTAGATTTAAAAATCACAGTTACTTCTGAAGATGAACTCAAAGTTGATGAAGAAATAAAATTAATAAAAAAACAAGTTTATGATTGTTTTAAAAATTATAATTTAGAACACAAAATATATGCTGAAGATAAACAAACTTTAGAACAAGTTGTAGGTATGTTGTTGGGGAAAAATAAAAAAACTCTTGCAGTAGCTGAATCGTGCACAGGCGGACTTTTAGCTAATAGAATCACAAACATTCCTGGAAGCTCGTTTTATTTTCTTGGCGGTATAACAGCTTATTCTAACCAGCTTAAGATGAACCTTTTAGAAGTCAAAAAAGAAACCCTTGAAACTTACGGTGCTGTATCTGAAGAAACTGTGAAAGAGATGTGTTTAGGAGTTAAAAAACTTACAGGTGCTGATTATTGTATTTCAGTTTCAGGTGTAGCAGGACCTACCGGCGGAACTAAAGAAAAACCTACAGGTACAGTATGGATCTGTGTATA
>JBKBRH010000062.1:4820-6859 GCA_046292225.1 Endomicrobiia bacterium | reverse complement strand
TCACAAAATATAAAATGATAAATTCCACTGTTAAATTTCTTTATCTCGTATGCTAGTTTTTTATTACCCCAATTTTCTTCATTTATTATATTACCATCACAAGAAGAAATTATCGATTTTATTTTTTTTATATATCCTTGTAATTTTTCCTCTTCAATATTAGGTGCAAAAATTGTTATTATTTCATAAAAATTTTTCATTTTATTTTTATTTCTCCTCCTTATCAAGTTTGTTGTTTTAACTTTCTTTATGAATTTTTTTATATTTTATTGACGATAAAATCAAAAAAAATGATAGATTGTGAGCTTCTTCTTAAAACAACATAACAAATTTTTAACACAAAAATCTGATAGTTCTTTTTCACTTTCTCACTATCACCTACCTGCCACCACCTATCACCTGATAACCTTTTTCACTCTCCACCATCACCTACCCACTACCACCTATCACCTAATTATTAAGGTATTTATAAATTCTTACTCAAAAGAGAGTATCAAAAGATAACAGAACCATCAAGTTTGTTCAAATTTTTTTATATATCAAATCAAATCTTAAATTTCAAGTTTTGATTTATTAAAAATTTTATCCCATAAAAAAATTCCTAAAATTATGCCTACTGTATCTATCAATATGTCCGTTAAAGCAAAGTGTCTACCAGGAACAAAATATTGATGAATCTCGTCAAATATTGCATAAAGAAAAGATAAAAATATACTTAAAAAATAACCTTTTTTTCTATAATTTTCATAACTTAACGAAACTTTAAACGCTCGAAAAAAAAGTATAACAAGTATACAATATTCTGTCATATGCGCTATCTTACGCAAAACAAAATCTAAAAAACCTAATTGTTTAATTTTTAAATCAGGAATACTGGAAAAGAAAAATATTATCCCACACCATAAAATTACTTCTAACCAATAAACAACTTTTTTCATATTTACTACCAATCGATTATTTATTGTTGATTTTTACTATAAATTTTATTATATAACTTTCAATTTTATGAAACAAAAATTTTTAATTTTGCTAATCTTTTCATTTTTAATTGGTATTATAAGTTATTTTTTACTAAATTTTACCTTACAACAATCTTTCATATTAGCAGTATTTTCAACATCAATTTTAGGAACTTTATTTTTTTGGGAATTCAGAGTAGGATTTGTTTTCATTGGCAGCGGGATAATGTTGTTAGTCCATGCAATAAATCTTGAAGAATTTGTAAAATATGCTTCATTAGATGTTATCTGGTTTCTTATAGGAATGATGATAATTTTAGCAATGTTAAAAGAAGCAGGTGTGTTTTATTATCTAACTACAAGAATTTTAAGAATAAAAAATCTTAATGGTGAAAAATTATTTTTTGCTTTAACTACAACTTCTTGGTTTCTGTCAGGTTTAATGGATGAAGTTACATCTATAATTCTTGTTGCAACAATAATTTTTTCTATATGCGAATTTTTAGAAATTTCTCCTGTAGCATTTTTAATCTCTTGCATAATCACTACAAATATAGGTTCTGCATCAACTGTATTAGGAAACCCTATTGGTGTACTTATTGCAATAAGAGGCAAACTTTCTTTTGAAGATTTTATAGTTAATTCTTTACCAGCAACAATTATTTGTCTTTTTATAACATCAATAATTTTAAAAATTTTTTATAAAAAATACATAGAGGAACTTTCACTAAAACTTAAACCTCATACTGAAAACCTTTCTTTTTTATATTTAATTTCAACCCCAATGGATAAAAAAACAAAAATCAGCACAGGGATATTTATATTAACTGTGATACTTATTGCTTTACATAGAAGGTTTGAAAAAATTTTATCTTTAGAAGAAAATACAATCCTTGTAATGCTACCAATAATAATTGCAGGGTTAGTTTTAATAATAAATCATAAAAAAGCAACAAAATATATTGAACATGAGATAGAATGGAATTCGTTATTATTTTTTTTATTTTTATTTGCACAAGCAGGTGTTTTACAATCTTCTGGTATTGCAAAAAAATTTGCAGAAATTATAATTAATTTTTC
>JBKBRH010000062.1:0-4720 GCA_046292225.1 Endomicrobiia bacterium | reverse complement strand
AAAAATAATGATACAATCTTATCTTTTAGTTTACTTTTTTCTTCTGGATTTTTATCAAGTGTTTTAGACAATGTAGTAGTTGTAGCTTCTTATATTCCTGTTGTCTCTAACTTGAAAACTTTAGCAAAAACTAATTCATCATTTTGGTGGTCAATCTTATTCGGAGGATGTTTTGGCGGAAATATTACACTAATAGGTTCTACTGCAAACATTATTGCATTAGGTATGTTGGAAAAAAAATATAAGACAAAAATAAATTTTTTTGAATGGTTTAAAATAGGTCTTCTAGTTGGCATTTCAACAATGTTAGTATCTTTTATATGGTTAATGTTAAGAAGATAATATCTTAAAACCAACTACACAACACTTTTTATTTTACAATTTTTTTCAAAAATTTGCTAATTTGTTCTATATGCTGTTTTTCGTTATCCCTTATACCTTTAAGAAGTATTTTAAATTCTCTATCTTCAATTTGTTTAATAAGTTCTGTATATGCTTTATATGCTTTTATTTCTCTTTCTAAATGTAATTTTAAAGATTCTCGTATTGAGTTTGAAACAAAAATATTTTTGTACTCCCAAAGAGGTTTTCTTCCTAAAGAAGAAATTTGTTTTGATATATTATCAGCATGGGTAAGTTCTTCTAATGCAAAATCTTTATAAATTTCGGCAAGTTTTTCTCCACCTTTGATTTTTTCTTTAAAAAGATTTGCTTCGTTGTTATAAATAAAAATATCTGTATATTCAAACTCTAAAATTTCCTGCAGTTTTTCGATTAAAGTTTTCTTATCCATTTTTAAATATACATTAAATTTTTAACTTAAAAAAACAATATTAAAAACTATTTTTTTACAACAATATTATTTTTTTCGTCAATATCAATTAAAATTTTATTGTTTTCTTTAACTTCTCCTTCAAGAATTTTTTTAGCAATTAAGTTATAAACTTTTTGTTGTATAACTCTTTTAAGTGGTCTTGCACCAAAAGTTATATCAAACCCTTGTTTTGCAAGAAGTTCTTTAACTTCGTATGTAAATTCTACTTCTATATTTTTTTCTTTTAGCCGGTTTTGTAATTCTTTAAGTAGGATGTCTACAATTTTTATAATTTCTTTAAGTCCGAGCGGGTTAAATATCACAATTTCATCTATTCTGTTTAAAAACTCTATTTTAAAAAATTTTTTTAGTTCATCTACTGCATACTGATTTATTTGTTCATAAGAAATTTTTTCTTTTTTTGAAAGATTTGTTATAAACTCTGTTGCAATATTAGATGTCATAATTATAACTGTATTTTTAAAATCAACAGTTCTACCTTTAGAATCTGTAAGTCTGCCATCGTCAAAAACTTGTAATAAAACATTAAACACTTCTTTATGTGCTTTTTCAACTTCGTCAAACAAAATTACAGAATAAGGTTTTCGTCTTACTTGTTCAGTAAGTTGTCCACCTTCTTCATAACCAATATATCCAGGAGGCGCACCAATAAGTCGTGCTACTGAATGTTTTTCCATATATTCTGACATATCTATCCTTATTAAATATTTTTGATCATTGAACAAAAATTCTGCTAGCCGTTTTGCAAGTTCTGTTTTCCCGACACCCGTTGGCCCTAAAAATAAAAATACTCCAAGCGGTCTTTGTAGATCTGAAAGTCCAGCCCTTGCTCTTCGTATACAATCAGAAACTTTTTCAATTGCATTATCTTGTCCTACTATATACTGTTTTAAATATTCTTCCATATGGAGTAATTTTTCTTTTTCTGTTTGGACAAGTTTTTTTACTGGTATAGAAGTCCATTTTGAGATAACTTCTGCAATATCTTCTTCATCAACTTCTTCTTTTAACATTCTTGTGTCTTTTTGTACTTCTTGAAGTTGTAAATACAAATTAGCTAATTCTTTTTCTTTTGATGGTAAACGACCATATTGTATTTCTGCTGCTAAAGAAAGGTTTCCTTCTCGTTCTGCTTGTTGTTTTTCATATTTAAGTTTTTCTATTTCTTGTTTTACTTCTTTTATCTTTGTAATCAGTTCTTTCTCTTTTCTCCATTGATTATACAAAATATCATATCTTTGCTTTAATTCTTGAATTTGGTCATCTATATCTTTAAGTTTTCTATTTAATTCTTTTTCATCTACAGGTTCTAAACCTATACCTGTTTTTACTGCTTGTTTCTCAATCCCAAGTTGTTTAATTTTTCTTTGTATATCATCAATTTCTGACGGCATGGAATCTATTTCTATCCTTAACTTACTTGCAGCTTCGTCTATTAAATCTATTGCTTTGTCAGGTAAGAACCTGTCTGTTATATACCTGTTAGATAAAACGGCTGAGGCAACTATTGCTTCATCTTTAATTTTTATCCCATGGTGTACTTCATATCTTTCTTTTAATCCACGGAGAATTGCAATTGTATCTTCTACTGAAGGTTCTGAAACTAAAATTGGTTGAAACCTCCTTTCTAAAGCACGATCTTTCTCAACATATTTTCTGTACTCTTCAACAGTTGTTGCACCAATACATCTTAACTCACCTCTTGCCAACATTGGTTTTAACATATTTGATGCGTCAATTGCACCTTCTTGAGCACCTGCTCCTACCAATGTATGAATTTCGTCAATAAAAAGTACAATTTGACCTTTTGATTCAGAAATTGTTTTAAGCACAGATTTTAACCTTTCTTCAAACTCGCCACGAAATTTTGTCCCTGCAATTAAAGCACCTAAATCTAACTGGAAAACAATTTTTTCTTTTAACCCTTCAGGAACATCACCTGAAACAATCCTTTGTGCTAAACCTTCAACAATAGCTGTTTTACCAACACCAGGATCGCCTATTAAAACAGGATTATTTTTCGTCCTACGAGATAAAACCTGTATAGTTCTTCTTATTTCCTGATCTCTACCTATTACAGGATCAAGTTTTCCCATACGGGCAAGATGAGTTAAATCACGACCATATTTTTCTAACGGTTTTTGTCTTTCTTGAGGATTTTGGTCTGTTATTCTTTCATCTCCTCGTAAAAGTTTTATTGCTTCTAAAACACGATTATAATTTATCCCATATTTTTCTAAAATCTTTGCTGATATTGCACCTTCTTTAATAATACCTAAAAACAAATGTTCTACTGAAATATATTCATCTTTAAATTCTTCAACTAAATCTAAAGCGTAATCTAAAACTTTCTTACTTCGGCCAGAAATATAAATTGAAGAATCTGTCCTATTTATCGTAGAGGACGATTGTGGTAAAGCATTAAGCTGTAATTCTACATCATTTATAATTTTTTTAACATCAACACCTATCTTTTTTATTATATCTACAACAAAAGAATCTTCAGTTGTAAGTAAAGAATACAAAATATGTTCAGGAGTAAGTTCTGGATTCTTACGTTTTTCAGCTAATCTCTGCGCATTATACAATACTTCTTGCGATTTTATAGTAAATTTTTCTGGATTCATAAAACTTCACCTTTTTTTAAAAAAATTGTTGTTTTAAAAGAGATTTTTATTCCATATTGTTTAGATGCAAAAATTAAACTTTTGTTTCTTATATTTTAATTTTTATAATTTTTCAACTGATCAAAATTTTTGTTTCAAAGATATTGACATTTTAATATTTATATTATAAAAAATATTTGAAATTTTAAAAAATCTACAAGGAGGGTTAAATTATGGGAGCATTAATAGGCGGTATAATAACAGTTGTAATAAGTATTTATCTATGGATTGTTTGGCCAGGACAAGCAATAGTTATACAAGGAAGTTTACCAATAATGTTATTAGGAGCAGGACTTTTAGCAATTATTGCCGGAATTACTTCTATCAAAGATAGTATTGAAGCAAAAAAATTAGAACAAGAATCACAACAACAATCTTCTTCATCTGAACAGAAATAATAACTAAACTTTTAAAAATTAAAAAATTTTAAACAAAAATTTTTATAATTTTTTCTCTTCTTTATCAGATCAGTTTTAATTAAATTGAAATTATTGTAGTTATGTATTATATTTCCTCTTCATTAGAAACCACATATTCTATTGCGTCAAAACTTATAAAAAAACTTTATAATAAACATCATATTATTTTTATTTTATTACAAGGAAACTTAGGTAGCGGGAAAACAGAATTTGTAAAAGGTATTATAAAAGAATTAAAAATAAAACTTGAAAAAATAAAAAGTCCAAGTTTTATTATTATCAACGAATATACTAAAAAAAATCTTGTTTTGTATCATATAGATCTATACAGAATAGAAAAAAATTTTGTAAACAGAATTTTAAATGATTTAATAGAAGAACTACCCTGTTGTGAAAAAATAATTTTTTGTATAGAATGGTCAGAAAAATTAAATAAAAAAATTTATAAACTATTTAAGAATTTTAAAAAATCTGCAGTTGTAAAAGTTAAAATCAATTTTTTAAACCAAACAAAAAGAAAAATATGGATAAAAAATATTTAAATTATACGATCCTTTCTTTAGATACTTCAACAAAAAATCTCTCTATGTGTTTATATAAAAACGGAAAATTTTATGAAGAAAATATCCAATCTGAAGATCACTCTGAAAATTTAACAAAAATTTTAGATAAAATATTAAAAAAAACAAAAACAAAACTTAATCAAATAACACATCTTTTAGTAAATATTGGACCTGGAAGTTTTACTGGTTTAAGAATTGGCTTAAGTTTTGTTAAAACTTTAGCATTAAATTTAAACC
>JBKBRH010000061.1:4723-6959 GCA_046292225.1 Endomicrobiia bacterium | reverse complement strand
TGAATCATAATTTAATTTGACTAATTCTTCTAAATTAAATTTTTTCTCATACAAAATTTTATTCTTCCCATATTGGTCAACTACTTTCTGCTGAAATTCATCAAACAACCTGGCATAAGTTTGTAAATATGCAACCATTTTAAAAAGTTCTTCTTCTTTTAGTTCATTAGATTCATTTTCTATCATTAAAATTTGATCTTTAAAAAAACTAACAATTAAATCAGTATCACTTATCTCTAATTCTTGATACGACGGATTAATTATGTATTCATTTCCAATTTTACATAATCTAAAACAAGAACAAAAACATTCAAAAGGTATTTCTGATAAAGATAAGGCTAAAGATGTGCCTAAAACTGATAAAATTGTAGGGTCGTGTTCTGGATCAAACGAAAGTAGTAAAACATTTACCTGCACATCATAGTTAAAATCTTTAGGAAACAAAGGTCTAATAGTTCTATCAATCAAGCGGGAAACATGAATCTCATGTTCTCTTGGTTTACCTTCACGTTTAAAAAATCCTCCAGGAATTTTTCCTGCAGCATAAGTTCTTTCTCTATAATCTACAGTTAAAGGTACTAAAGGTTCTTGCGGAATTTCTCTATTTTCTTTATCATTCATCACAACACAACATAGTACACTTGTCCCACCAGAAGTTACTTTTACTGCAAAATTTGCTTGTTTTGCTAACTTGCCAAACTCAAATTCTATATTTTTAGAAACATCTTCTATACTTAAAACTTTTTTTTCTTTTTCATCTATCTTTGCACACTTTGTTTTATATTCTAAATTACACTTAACTGTATCCATTATTTCCCAACCCTTTTATTCCAATCCTATTTCTTTAACTATCTGTTGATATTTTTCAGGATCGTTCTTTTTTAAATAATTTAACAATCTTTTTCTCTTACCTATAAGTTTAAGAAAATTTCTCCGTGTCAAGAAATCTTTTTTATGTTCATCGAAGTGTCTCAATAAAGATTTTATTCTTTCTGTTAACAAAACTATTTGTACTTCTGCTGAACCAGAATCTTTTTCGTTCTTACCATATTTTTTAATAATTTCTTTAATTTTTTCTTTTGTTAATGTCATAGCCTTTCTCCTTTTAAAAAAAACTTTTATTTCTAATTCTAAACCTGGACGGTACAGGACTTGAACCTGTAACCCCACGGATGTGAACCGTGTGCTCTATCCAATTGAGCTAACCGTCCAAAAATTATTTTTTTGTCAATTTAAATATTTCCTCTTCTATTCTGGTTAATCTTTTCTTCAATTCTAAAAATTCGTTAATTAATTTTGGTAATTTTCGTGACGCTAAGGCAACCTTTTTTTGTTCATTAAAAGGTATTGGCGGTGTCCCCCAAACAACTTGATTACTTTCCACATTCTGAACAATACCAGTTCTTGGTCCTGCAACAACATTTTCTCCCACTTGTATATGGTCTACAACACCTGTTTGTCCTGCTAGAATTGTATTTTTACCAATTTTACTACTTCCAGCAATACCAACCTGTGCTAAAAGTAAAACATTCTCTCCTACAAACACATTATGAGCTATGTGTACAAGATTGTCAATCTTAGTGCCTTTGGAAATTCTTGTCTCATTGATTGTAGCACGATCAATACATACATTTGCTCCTATTTCAACATCATCTTCTATTACAACTCTACCTATTTGTGGAATTTTTATATGTTTTTGTTCTTTTTGCAAATAACCAAACCCATCAGAACCTATAACAGTACCACTATGAATAATAACATTATTACCTATTTTTGTATCTTCTCTTATTGTGACATTAGAATAAATAAGCACATTTTCACCTATTTCTACATTTTTACCAACATAAACAAAACATCCTAAAATTGTATTTTTTTTTATAACTACATTATCTTCTATAACACAATACGGACCTAAAGAAACTTCTTCAGAAACCTTAACATTTTTACCTATTATAGCAGTAGGATGTATACCTTTATAAAAACTTCTTTTTTCTAAATAAAGTATGTTGAGAATTTTTATAAAAGCCAAATATGGATCTTCAACTATAATATATGGTATTGAAAGACCATCAATCTTTTTGGGGACAATTACGCAAGAAGCTTTCGTTTTTTTAGCTATATCAAAATATTTTTCATCTTTGACAAATGTTATATCTCCAGGTCCGGCTTTTTCTACATCGTTAACATTTTTTATTATTATGTTTTCATCACCAAAAAGCTCGCCTTCTATAATTTG
>JBKBRH010000061.1:0-4626 GCA_046292225.1 Endomicrobiia bacterium | reverse complement strand
TGAGCAATTTCTTTTAATGTTTTATTCATTTTAAATTAGAAATTTATAAAATCAAAATTTTTATTTCAATATTTTGATTTTATAATATTAGAAATATTTTACAACGATAAGACAAGTTTATAATTTATATGGTAAGAAACTAACATTTATTTTTCTTTTCTAATAACTTTTTGACTTTTTCTACAATATTTTCAGCTTTGAGTCCGTATTTTTTCATTAAATCTTGTGCAGAACCAGATTCACCAAACTTATCTTTTATTCCGACAAATTCTTGTGGTATTGGATATTTTGAAACTAAAACTTCCGCAACAGCAGAACCTAACCCACCATTAATTTGATGTTCTTCACAGGTTAAAATACAACCACATTTTTTTGCTGTATCAATTATTATCTCTTCATCTATTGGTTTTATAGTGTGGATATTTATCACTCTACAACTTATACCTTCTTTCTCTAAAATTTCTGCTGCAACTAATGATTCATAAACCATCACCCCACAGCAGATTATCCCACAATCTTTACCTTCTTTCAAAATCTTTGCTTTACCAATTACAAAATCTTCATTCTCTTGTGTAATCACTGGAAGTTTTTCACGAGATAATCTTATATAAACAGGACCTGCTATATCAAAAGATTTTTTAACAGCAACTTTTGCTTCATTAGCATCAGCAGGAACTATAACAGTCATATTTGGCAACACGCGCATAAGAGCAATATCTTCTAAAATTTGGTGTGATGCACCATCAGGACCAACAGTTATTCCTGCATGTGTAGCTACCAATTTTACATTTGTATAATTATAACATACACTTTGTCTAATCTCTTCCCAACACCTTCCTGCTAAAAACATTGCATAGGTTGAAACAACAGGAATTTTGCCTACCAAACTTAACCCAACTGCTATACCTACAGCATTTTGTTCTGCAATACCTACATTGATAAACTTTTGAGGATATTTTTTAGCAAATTTACCTAAAGAAGTTGACTGTGAAGTATCTGCACCAATACCTACCAAATTAGAATAAATTTCGCCTAATTCTAACAATGCATCACCTAAACCTTCTCTTGAAGGTTTATTATCTAAAATTTTTACCATATCTTTGTCCTTTAAACAATTATAATTTTTCAATTTCTTCTATTGCTTTTTTAAACAACTCTTCATTAGGTGCTTTACCGTGCCAATCAACATTGTTTTCCATAAAAGAAACACCTTTACCTTTTATTGTATGTGCAACAACAACTTTAGGTTTTCCTTTAAAACTTTTTGCTTGTTTTACAGCATTATCTAATTCTTCTATATTATGTCCATCAACTTCGTATACTTGCCAGTTGAATGACAAATATTTTTCTTTCAAAGGTTCTAAACTCACGGTATCTTCTACTTTATTCTCTTGTTGAAGTTTATTATAATCTATAATCTCTATCAAATTATCAACTTTTTTTGCACCTGCAAACATTATTGCTTCCCATATAGAACCCTCTTGATGTTCACCATCACTACTTATAACATAAACAATATTTTTTTTATTATCCATTTTAAATCCCAAGGCCATACCAACACCTATTGATAAACCATAACCTAAAGAACCAGTAGAAACTTCTATTCCAGGAACAAATTTTATCTCATCAGTACCATTATAAATTCTTGAAGGATGACCTTGTAATATAGATCCTACTTTACGCAAATTTTTTAATTCATCTTTGCTAAAATATCCAAATTCTGAAAGTATAACATACAACGCCGGACATCCATGACCTTTAGATAATACCACCCTGTCTCTTTCTTCCCAAAATGGATCTTTAGGATTATGATTTAAATGAAGATAATACAAAGTAGTTAAAATTTCAACAAGTGATAACGATCCTCCTGGATGGCCACTACCAGCATTGTAGATTATCTCTAAAATTGTTTTTCTAAATTTTTTACATAGATTTCTTAATTCTTCATATTTTGTAGAATTCATAAAATTTTTCAGTATATATTTTTAAAAAATCCAAGTTTAGAAAATAAAGTTTAATTTATACTAAACTGCAAAATTAAAAATCAACAATTTTAAAAAAATTATTTATTTTTTTCTATGAACTCAATAACTGACAAAGCTGAGATTACTCCCTCAGCAGCGGATGTTATCACTTGTTTTACAGAACCACTCCTACAATCTCCACAGGCAAATATACCATCTATAGAAGTTCTCATATTTTCATCTGTGATTATATATCCCTCAGTATCTACAGTTAATAAATTCCTTACAAATTCAGTATTTGGCAGATAACCTATGCATACAAATACACCATCACATTGAAGTTGTTTTATTTCATTTGTTTCAACATTTTTAATCATAATACCTAAAAGTCTTTCTTCTCCTAAAATATTTTCTACTACATAAGGGACTAATATTTCGACATTATCTTTTTCAAACAACCTTTGTTGTAAAATTTTAGTAGCACGAAATTGTTTCCTTCTATGTACTAAATAAAGTTTTCTAACAAGTTTAGATATGTATATAGCTTCTGTAAATGCGGTATCTCCTCCACCTATTAATGCAACTGTTTTGTCTTTATACAGAAAAGCATCACATACTGCACAATATGATACTCCTTTACCTACTAAAGATAATTCTTTTTGTAATCCTAAATTTTTGTTTCTTCTTCCTGTAGCAACAACTACAGCTTTTGTTTTTACACTTTCAACTTCTGAGTTAGTTAGTTTTAGTTCAAACCCGTCATTTTTTATGATGTTAACAACATCACCAGAAATAATTTCACATCCAAATTTTGTTGCTTGTTGTTTTAGTTTTTCAACAAAATCAAATCCGTTAATACCTTCAACAAATCCCGGATAGTTTTCTATAATATCTGTAAGCACTGCCTGAGCAGGTATAATAGAGGAAGATATTATTAAAGTTTTTAGTAAAGATCTTGAAGTATATATACCACAAGATAAACCTGATGGTCCGCCTCCTACAATAACTACATCATATATATCTTTATTCAATTTTATCTCCTAAAATTTTAGAAACATAAAAACTGCCTACAAAAAATATTTTTTTATTTTTACAAAAATTTGTTAAATAATTCAACAAATTTTTTTTATTATTAAATTTTAAAACTTTTTCACCAAAATATTTTTTTGCTTCTGAATACAAAATTTGTAATTTTTGGTTTCGTGGAATGTTTAAATTATAAACTATAAATCTTTCAATTCTATCTTTTAGCAGTGCAAGAATTTTTATGGCTGATTTATAATCTTTTTCTTTCATCATCGTAAAACATATAAACAAATTTTTCAATTTTGATTTTTGTATAGTAGCAACAAAATTTTTTATAGCAGAAAAGTTATGAGCACCATCTATAACAATATTTAATTTTTTATAATATAATTTTTGCATCCTAAAAGGAATGACTTCTTTTGCAACTAATTTCTGTATTTTTTCATAATCAACTTTTTTTATATATCCTAAATTATAGATTTCCTCTATAATTTTTATAGACAACAAAACATTATAAGGTTGTACTAAAGAACAAACCGGTATCATAAAATCAAAATTCTTGTATTTCCATTTTGTTTCCCATTTGTCAAAATTTAATTTCAAATTTTTAATCAAACTTTTTTTAACATAAAGAAATTTTGTAGAAAGTTTTTTACATAAATTTTTAAGATATTTTCTTAAATTATCTTCGATATCACCACAAATAAAAACAGAATTTTTCTTTATTATTGCTGATTTATCTTTTAATATTTGAAATTTTGTATTGCCTAATATTTCTGTATGATCTAAAGCAATACTTGTAATACATGAAATTATGCTGTAGTCAATAACATTTGTTGCATCAAGTTTTCCTCCAAGACCTACTTCCAGAATCACAAAATCTGGTTGTATATCGGCAAAATATAAAAACATTATACAAGTTAACAATTCAAAATATGTAAGTTTGTAAAAAACTTTTTTAGGAAGGATCTTATAGATCAATGTAAGGTATTTACTTAGAATATTGTCTGTAATTTGTTCGTCATTATACTGAATTCTTTCATTAATTTTATATATATGAGGAGAAATATACAAACCAACATTATAACCTAAAGAAAATAAAATTCTTGCAGTATAAATAGCAACAGAACCTTTTCCGTTGGTACCTGTGATATGGATTATATTTTTTAATTTTTTGTGTGGAGAGTTAAGATAATTCAAAGATTGTTTAATATTGTCAAGATTATAATTTTTTCTTATATATTCTTTTTTACCAATTGAATTTAAATATTTTAATAGATCCATATATAAAATTATTTTATACTTTTTTTAAATTTTTGACTATTTCCACATCTTTATCTCCTCTGCCTGATAAACAAATTACTACAACATCGGTTTTTTTAAAAAACTTTTTATTTTTTACAACCCAACCTATAGCATGCGAAGGTTCCAGTGCAGGAATTATACCTTCATATTTAGATAAAATATCAAATCCTAACAACGCGGTATCGTCATCTGCAAAAACATATTTTGCTCTATTTATTTTTTTATAATAACTATGTTCTGGACCAACCGCAGGATAATCAAGTCCTGCAGAGATAGAATATGTTGTTTGTATTTGTCCATATTTATCTGTTAAAACATATGTTTTCATACC
>JBKBRH010000060.1:3791-7013 GCA_046292225.1 Endomicrobiia bacterium | reverse complement strand
ATTGCTACATCTTCGCCTATTTTTTTTATATATTCTTCAAACTCTGTTTTTGTTTTGTTAACAATTTCTTCGATTCTTGCAGGATGAATTCTGCTATCTTGGACAAGTTTTTCCATAGCAATTTTTGCTATTTCTCTTCTTACAGGATCAAATGACGAGATTACTAAACTTTCAGGAGTATCATCTACTATAACATCTACACCTGTAAGTTGTTCAAATACACGAATGTTTCTACCTTCTCTACCAATTATTCTTCCTTTTAGTTCGTCAGGGATAGAAATTATAGTTGTAGTATTATCAACTGCAACATCAGATGCAACCCTTTGCATTGCAGTGACTAAAATTTCTTTTGCTTTTTTATCAGCAGTTTCTTTTAATTCTTCTTCGTACTTTTTAAGTTTTACAGCAAACTCTGTTTTAACTTCTTCTTCTAAACTTTGTAACAAAATTTTTTTTGCTTCTTCCTGTGTTAACCCAGAAATTTTTTCTAACATTTGTCTTTGTTTTTCTTGTTGTTGTAGCAGTAATTTTCTTTCTTCTTCTAATTTTAATTTTTCTTGTTTTAATTTGTTATCTTTGTCATACAACTCTTTTTCTTTTCTGTCTAAAATTTCATATTTTTTGTCAATATTTTCTTCTTTATATCTTAGCCTTTTTTCCCAAGAAAGTAATTCCTGTCTTTGTTCTTTTGTTGATTTTTCAAATTCTAATTTCTCTTTATCTATTATATATCTTGCTTCTTGTTTTGCTTTTTTAATTTCTTCTTCCGCAGTTTTTTTAGACTCCTCAATAATTTTTTTTGCTTGTATTTCAGCAGAAGTTAAAAGTTTTTTACCATAAAAAAATCTTATTAAATAACCTATTATTAAACCTATCACAAAACCTAAAATTAACATCATCATGTATTTAGTACTCCTTTCTTTTTATAATTTTGTTTTCTAAAACAACATAATTCAATTTTACATCGTTTTCTTCAACAGGTAAAGAATCTACTATTTGAAAATCGTAACCTAATCCACAACTAGTTTTTGTAAAAAATTTTAAAAATCTATCATAATATCCACCACCATAACCTAACCTATGACATTTTAAATCAAACAAAATACCAGGAACTATTATAAAATCAATAATTTCTTTATTTACTATAACTTCTGCTAAAGGTTCGTATATTCCAAATTTGTTTTTTATAAACTTTTCGTTATATTTTTTAATTTCAATTTCTTTTTTTTCAAAATTTACTGCTGGGAAATAAAAATTTTTTTCTTTACAAAGTTCAATTAAAATTAAAACATCAACTTCATTTTTAAACGGATAATACATCATTATATTTTTTGAAATTTGAAATTCTTTTAAAGACAACAAATTTTTTATAACTTTTTCACTTCTTCTCTTAACTTCATTGTTGCTTAAAGAAAGACGTTGTTGTAAAATTTTTTTTCTTAAAATTTGTTTTTGGTTTAGCATAGAAGTTATCATACATTAGTTTTTTTTAAATAGTTTCATTTTTTATTTTTTGTCTAATTTTTTCTAATCTTTGTTTTAACTCTTTTTCTTTTCCTATATCTTTCGGAAAATAAAAATGTTTGTTTAAATCAATATATTTTTGTACAACAAAGCCGTCTTCAAAATCGTGAGGATAAAGATATCCTTTAGCATGACCTAAAGTTTCTTTGTCTCTATGTGGATCTTTTAGGTGCTCAGGAACTTCTTTAAGTGGCATTTTTTGTATTTCTTCTTTAACATTTTGTAAAGCTTCATAACTTGCATTAGATTTCTCAGCACAGGCAAAATAACATACAGCCTGTGCTAAAATAATCTCAGCTTCAGGCATACCAACAAATTCTACTGCTTGCAACACAGATGTTGCTAAAACTAATGCAAAAGGGTCGGCATTGCCAATATCTTCCGAAGCAAGAATTATCAACCTTCTTACTATATATCTCGGATCTTCTCCTGAAAGCAACATCTTTTCCATCCAGTACAAAGCAGCGTCAGGGTCAGACCCGCGAACTGATTTTATAAACGCTGAAATATGGTCATAATGATAATCAGAAGATTTGTCATATTTAAAAGAAATCTGTGGTATAATTTGTTTTACAATATCTAAATTAATTTCTTTTATATTTTTTGTTATCGCGTAACTGCTTATAATATCTATTGCATTTAACATTTTTCTTGCATCTCCGTCAGCATAATGTATAATATAATCGAGCGTTTCTTTTGGTATTATTAGTCCATGGTCTTTTAAACCAGTTTCTTTATCTTCTAACACTCGGTTAAGAATTATATTTAAATCTTCATAAGAAAGTTTTTTAAATTCAGCTACAAATGATCTTGACAACAATGCCTGGTTAACATAATAATATGGATTTTCAGTTGTTATACCTATAAGTATAATATTTCCATTTTCTACTTCAGGTAATAAAACATCTTGTTGATATTTGTTAAAATGATGTATTTCATCTAAAATTACTAAAACTTTTTTTTGAGAATATTTTGTTGTGTTTATTATTTTTTTTAATTCGTTTATCCCAACTGTAGTAGCATTTGTTTCAAAAACTTCAGCATCAACTTTTTTAGCAATAAGTTTTGCTAAAGCAGATTTTCCAGTTCCTGAAGGACCAAACAAAATTAAAGAGAACAATTTGTTATTTTCTATCAAAACCCTCAATACAGAATTTTTCCCTAAAATATGTTGTTGACCAACAAATTCGTCAAAATCTTTGGGTAAAAATCTTGCAGATAAAGGTAAAAATTTATTTTTTGTAAAAAGTTCCATATCTAATGAATGTAATTAATAATTTGTTATTTTAAAAAGTTATAAAAGGAATGACGATTAGGAAAGTAATTTATTGTTTTAAAGAAGAATCAATTTTTTCTACTAATGAAGAAATTCTTAGTTCTAAATTGTTAATTTTTTCTTCAACTTTTTTTTCTAAACCAATTTTTTCTTTTGCAATTTCTAATAATGCATAAGCATATGTTTTCATTGTATCAACTTGTTCTTTTTGTATTTCTGTAAACCTTTTGTTAACATAATCAGCTACAAGTTCAATAAACATTTTTTCTATAGCTGAATTTGGTTTAAAATTTAATTCTCTTGGTCCTACTTTTATAAAAATTTCTTCTAAAACATCATTTTGTTTCATTTTAAAGATTTCCTAATCTTTTCCTTTTATAACTTTTTTAAAAATTTACAAAATTTTAACATCAAAATCAATG
>JBKBRH010000060.1:0-3692 GCA_046292225.1 Endomicrobiia bacterium | reverse complement strand
TTTTGGAAAACATAAAATGTTTATAATTTAAACAATCTCAGCAATTTTTTCTATAACTTTTTTAAGTTTTTGTTTAACAATTTCTGTTTTTGATTGTAGCTGTAGATAATTTTTATATAATCCTTGTAATCTTTTATTTTCTTCTTCTAAAAGTTTTATATCTGTTTGAAGTTTTTTGTTTTCTGCTTTCAAAAATTCTATATAATTTATACATTCTTCAATTTTTTTTTCTAAAAGTTCAATTTGTTGTTCTAAATTTACAATTTTTTCTATTACAAACTTTTCTTTTTGTGAAACCATAAATTTTTAAACTTTATTACCATATTCGTCAAACAATAATATCTTTCTTCTACATTTAGGACAAAGTATTTCGTATATATATTCTCTTTGGTTAAACTGTTTAAATTTTACGGGTTCAATGTTTAAGGCAAATTTTTCTAATAGTATTTGTGTCAAATTTATATTACCAAAAGTTTTATGTTGAAGTTTTTCTGCAATATATAAAAGATGCCTTTTAGTAGAAATTATACTATCACAATACGAACATAAAACTAAATTGTGTTTAATTTCTTCGGATCGTAGTTTATTTCTATCAGTAGTTGCGAGTTCAAACTCTTTTGACATAACTACACCTGGAATCTTTTCGTTTCTTGTAGTGCAAATCCTTGCGCATTGGCCACAAAAAACGCATTCGTCGTAATGCCATACTAAAGTTCGTTCGCCAGATATAATTGAAGTTGTGTATAGATCCTTTAACTTAATTGCTCCAGTAGGACAAACTTCGCTACATGCACCACAACCAATACATCCTTCTTGTGAAGGTTGAGGTTTACCACGAAAACTTTCTGGCGGAATATGTTTTTCGAACGGATATTTTGTAGTATACGGTCCTTTTATTAACGCTTTTATAGCTTCTTTTAATTCTCTTAATTTTGGATATTTCATAATAATAAATTCAATTTTTATTTCTGTTTATACTCATCACAAACTGATTTATCACAAAGTTTTACACCTGATTTATAAGAAGCACGAGCTAATGCGTGTGATGATACTGGTGATGTTAAAAATATAAATATCATAACCAACAACGCTTTAATTCCTATAGATGTAAAACCATAGTAAAAGAATACTCCGAAAAATATCCCACAACTACCAAGGGTAACACATTTTGTAGATGCCTGTAATCTTGTATAAACATCCGGAAATCTTATAAGTCCAATGCATCCAATTAGATCAGCTAATATACCAATAGATATTATTACCAATCCAATTATTTCATTCATCGAATTTTTTCCCTTCTAAATATTTTGCTAATGCTAAGTTACCAATAAAAGATTGTAATGCCCATGCTATAGCTATGTCTATAAAAAATCCTGCTTTTGTAAATACTGTCATAATACCACATATCCCTACCACTATAAGTCCTAAAATATCTACTGCAACAGCTCTATCAGCAGGTGATGGTCCTAAAAAAATTCTGTAAAGACACAAAATCAAGTTCAATACCATCGGGTTAACAAATCTTAAAATTAAATCGGTTTTAATAAGAAAATTTAATATAACAAATACACTAATGAAGGTTAGTCCTAATATATATTTTATATACTTCATAATTTTTAGTTAAATACTTTTGATAAAATTTTTTCAAATTTTGATACAATTATTTTGGTTGTTTCTTCACTATTTGTGCTTCTTACATATATCCAATGTATATAGATATATCCATTTTCTTTATCAATATCCACACTTAAAGTTCCAGGAGTTAAAGTTATAGAATTTGCAAGTATAGTTAAACCAGAATCAGACCTCAAATTTGTTTTAACTTTTACAATTCCTGGTTTTATAGGCATATTAGGCATAAGAATTCTATATGCAACATCTAAGTTTGCTTTTATAACTTCATATAAGAATATAACAGCATAATGAAAAAACCATAAATATCTTAACGGTCTCTTAAAATTCCATTCATTTTGAATGTTTATATCACCAAAAAGAAAAACTATTAATACACTACAAAAAATTCCTACTATTATACTATATATTTCTAATCCAGCTAATATCAACCATATTGCAAAAATTAATAATACAAGAAATGTTTTTCTATAAATTTTTGTTTTCATTTTAAGATTAAGTGACGATATAATTCTGTTTTATATATTATATCTATTGTTTTTGATAATAAAATTTGTTTTATTTCTGGATATATAAATATAGCTGAAACTATACACAAAATTGCTAACGATATCATTGAAAATTGCATAAAGAACGGTACTTCTTTTAAACTTATCTTAGTAAATAATAAATTATTTTTTTCAGCCGTGTTTTCTTTTTCTTCATTATAGAATCCATATTTTAAAACTTTCAAAAAACTTGCTAATGTTAAAACACTAACAAAAATTGCAACTAATCCAGCAAAAATATTTTTTGATTCTATACAAGCAATTATAATTATTAATTTAGACCAAAACCCGTTAAACGGTGGAATCCCTGCAATTGATAAACTACCTACAAATGCAGCAAAAGTTGTCTTTGGCATAGTTTTACTTACATAAAAATAATTTTTTAAATTACGTGTAGAAAAATTGTACTCCAATGCACCACTAGTTAAAAATAATAAAGATTTAAATATAGAATGGTTAAATAAATGGAACAATCCTCCAAGCAATCCTAAAGGTGTCCCTAACCCAACACCTAAAAAAATATACCCAACTTGACTTATTGAATGATATGCGAGTAATCTTTTGTAATCCCATTGATACAATGCTAAAATTACACCAAAAATCATTGATATCATTCCTAAATAAAAAATTATTTTTAATATTTTTACATCTTGAGGGAAAATATTAAAAACCAATCTTACTATCAGATATATTCCAAGAGTTTTTATAAGCAAACCTGATAACATTGCAGAAATAGGTGCTGGCGCAGAAGGATGTGCATCAGGCAACCACCAATGTAATGGTACAACTGCTGATTTTATTCCAAGTCCGATTACAAATAGAAACATTATAATTTTAACTATAAGATCTTTTGATGTTTTTATATTATTTGATATATCAGCAAGATTTAATGTTGATGTATAACCATAAGTTAATATAATACCTAAAAGTATAAAACCTGTAGAGATTGAACCTAAAACTATATATTTAAATGATGCTTCTAACTCATCTTTTTCTGTACCAAAAGCAACAAGCGCATATGAAGCAATTGAAGCAATTTCTAAAAACACAAATATGTTAAACAAATCACCACTTATAATTACACCGTTCATTCCTGTTATCATAAGTTCAAACAACGAATAAAATCCCCATTTATCGGTATATTTTTCCATATAAGAAATCGAATATATACCAACAAAAAAACTGACTATATTTACAACTAACAACATAAACACACTATAAAAATCTAAAACAAGTGTTATTCCATATGGTATTTCCCAACCACCAACTTGATAAATAAATATTTTTTCTGAAGAAAGATTTATTTGATATAAAGCTACACAACTTAAAATAACAAGAACAAAATTCGTAATGTTTACAAATATGTCTGAAAAAACTTTATAAAATCTTCCAAGAATTGAATTTATGAATACTGCTAACAACGGTAAAATTATAAATAGTGAAATGATCATTTTATTATCCTTTTAAATTTTTTATTTCTGTAATATCAAATGTTTTATATTTTTCATAAAG
>JBKBRH010000059.1:0-7141 GCA_046292225.1 Endomicrobiia bacterium | reverse complement strand
ATCACTTCAGGTAGTATCAGGATTTATGACAAAAATACAAATTATTTAGCTTCAGTGAATTTTTTATCTGCTTTTTTGTTTTTAGATAATTACGACATATTTTTTAAAGATAAAAATATTATACATACAGTTGAAAATGAGAAAATAATTACATATGATATGAGATATATTACTAAAGAAAACAGGTTAGTTTCTGACAAAGAAATAATAATTTATAAAGGCGAAACTATAATCAGAGGTGTTGGTTTTGAGACAAAAGACGGATTTAAAACTATAAAAATATGGAAAAATGTTATAACAGAAGGATAAAAAATTTTTTAAGATTATGTATTACAATTTTATTTTTTATAAATATTTTGTTTTGTAAACAAAAAAGTTTTCAACAAATATCTTCTGATATAACAGAGTTTGACAGGGTAAAAAATATAGTAAAATTTTTTGGTAATGTAAGAGTAAATATTGAAGATGGTTATATTATGTGTGATGAAGCAGAGTATGACGAAATAAATAAAAAAATTTTTTGTAATTCAAATGTATATGCTGTAGTTGTCTCTACAAAAGAAAATTATTCTTTTAATATAAAATCATATTTTGCTGATTATGATTTTTATAATAAAATTATAAATTTCAAAAAAAATGTTTATTTAGAATATGAAAATTTTTCAAAAACTAATGTTAATGAAGAGATTAATAAAATTAAAATAAAATGTGATTTATTAAACCTTCAACAAAAAGATAAACAAATATTTTGCAAAGGAAATATTGAAATTTTTACTCAACAGAATATGATTTTATGTTCTTCTGCAAAATATATGTATGATGAAAAAATGTTGTTTCTTGATGATGATTTTGAAAAAGGAGAAAAAGTAAAATTTGTATCTTTAGATGAAAATTTAAAGTTGAAATCTTGTAGTGCCAAAAAAGTTGTTGTTAATATTAAAGATGATAAAATTTATTTATATGGTGAGACGGAATTGAGGTTTTATCAATGAGTATTGTAGCAGAGAATATTAAAAAATTTTATGGGAATAATTTAGTGTTAAATGGAGTTAGTATAGAGGTAAATCCGAAAGAAATAGTTGGACTTTTAGGCCCGAACGGTGCAGGTAAAACAACAATGTTTTATTCAATAATGGGTATTGTGAAAGTTAATGGAGGAAAAATTTTTGTTGATCAACAAGAAGTTACTAACTTGCCTATATATTATCGTGCAAGAAAAGGTATTGGCTATCTATCACAAGAACCATCTATATTCAGCAAACTTACCGTTGAAGAAAATATATATTCTGCAATAGAAATTTTTTATAAAAATAATAAAAAAGAAGTTTTAGAAGAACTTTTAAAAGAATTCCACTTAAATTCGGTAAGAAAACAAAAAGGTTATACATTGTCTGGTGGAGAAAAAAGAAGATGTGAAATAGCACGAGTTTTAGTTTCTAACCCTAAATATTTATTGTTAGATGAACCATTTGTAGGAGTTGATCCAAAAACAATTGAAGAATTACAGAGTCTTATTTTAAAACTTAAATCAAAAGGTATTGGTATTTTGTTAACAGATCATAATGTAAGAGAAACATTAGAAATAGTGGATAGGGCTTATATTATTTACAAAGGTGAAGTATTAATTCATGGTAGTGCAGAAGAACTAATTAATAATGATTCAGCAAGAAAAGTTTATTTAGGCGAAAGATTTACTATGTAAAGGAAGGAGAAAAAATTAATGGGTGAAATATTAAAAATTACTGCAAAAAATTTTGAGTTAACAAAAGAAATTGCTGAACATATAGAAAAAAAATTAAAAAAAATAAATAGATATGTAAAAAAAATTTCTTCTATTCAGGTGGTTTTAGAAAAAATAAAATATATTTACAGAATGGAAATTTTGGTGCATCTGCCTGAAAATAAAATAATAAAAGTAAATATACAAGAAAAAGAAATACTTTCTTGTTTAGAAAAATCAATAGATAAATTAAAAGATATGATTTTAAAATATAAGGAAAAAAATGTTTCAAAGAAAAGAAATAATACTAAACAATACAAAACTTCGTATGAAAATTTATTAAATTTTCCATATGAGAAAAAAGTTTTGGATATTAAATCAATGGATGAAAAAGAAGCAATTGAAGAGTTGATAAAAAATAAAAATGAAATATTAGTGTTTTTGAATAAGAATACAAATAAATTATCTGTGGTTAGAAGTATAAAAGGAAACAAAATAGAAATTATGGAACTTAATAGTGAAATAAAATAAATTTTTAAAATATTAATATAAACTTTTGTGAAAGGAGTTAAAAATGAAAATCACAAGCTTTCTCGACAATAAGTCAATAGTAATACCTTTAAAAAGTAAAGATAAAAAATCTATTATAAGAGAATTGATAGAAGTTTTAGCACATAACCAAAAAGTTAAAGATAAAGAAGAAGCATTCAAAAGTGTTATGGAAAGAGAAAAGTTGGGTTCTACAGGTGTAGGTTCTAACATAGCTATACCACATGGAAGAACTTCTGCTGTAGATAAATTAGTTGGTGCGTTAGGTATTTCGCCTGAAGGAGTAGATTTTGAATCTTTAGATGGTGATCCAGTGTATTTTGTATTTTTGATATTATCACCGTTAGAGGCAACTGGAGATTATTTAAGAGCAATTTCTCGTGTGTCAAGATTTTTTAAAGACAGGTTTTTTAGAGAAGCGTTAAAAAATGTATCTTCTGCTGAAGAAGCAATGAAAATTATTAAACAAGAAGATAATTTTTAGTTAATGAAAAAAAATAAAAGATTAATAATAGTATCAGGACTTTCTGGGGCAGGGAAAAGTCAGGTTTTGAATATTCTTGAAGATAATGGATATTTTTGTGTAGACAATCTTCCTGTACAATTATTAGACAAATTTGTATCTTTGGTAAAACATACTAAAAGAGAAAAATTTGCAGTAGGTATGGATATACGGTCTGCAGAAAATGTAGATGAATTAGTAAAAGTTTTTGAAAAATTTTTTGTAAAAAAAAGTTTTAGTTTTGATGTTGTTAAAATTTTTCTTGAAGCAAATATAGATGTTTTAATAGAACGTTTTTCTGAAACAAGAAGAAAACATCCATTAGGTGGACAATTAACTACAGCTATAAAAAAAGAACAAAATATGCTTAAAAAGGTAAGAAAATCTTCTGATTTTGTAATTGATACATCTAATCTTAATCTTTCACAGTTAAAAAACAAAATATTGTCTGTTTTGGAAGATAAAATTTATGGGAAATTAAATATTAATGTTATATCTTTCGGGTACAAATTTGGTTTACCTTTGAATGCAGAT
The DNA here is from genome assembly GCA_046292225.1 of Endomicrobiia bacterium. Taxonomy (GTDB): domain Bacteria; phylum Elusimicrobiota; class Endomicrobiia; order DTEH01; family DTEH01; genus JANXDG01. The sequence continues at coordinate 3,836 of JBKBRH010000059.1, read as the reverse complement.
ATTGTTTTTGATACTAGATTTTTGCCTAATCCAAATTATGTTGAATCTTTAAGAAATCTTACTGGTAAAGATAAAAAAGTTCAAAAGTATTTATTGAAATTAGAGATAACACAAAAATTTTTCAAGCATCTAAAGAACATTATTGACTTTTTATTACCACAAGTATTTAAAGAGGGTAAAAATTATTTTACAATAGCTTTCGGATGTACCGGTGGAAGACATAGGTCTGTAACTGTTGCTGAAGTTTTTTATAAATATTTGATGGATTTGAAGAAAAAAAATAATTATAACTATTCTTTATCTGTAATTCATCGTGATATTTAATCTTTATGAAACAGAAAAAAAAGATTGTGGCAATAGGTGGTGGAACAGGATTGTCAACTTTGTTAAGAGGATTAAAAAAATATGAAAATATAGATATTTCTGCGATAGTTACAATGATGGATGATGGTGGCAGTTCTGGAAGATTAAAAAAAGAGTTTGGTTCTTTACCTCCAGGAGATATAAGAAATTGTTTAATAGCATTGTCTACCAAAGAAAATGTGTTGACTAAAATTTTTAACTATCGGTTTCCCGTGACTAAAAAAAAACCGCAAGTTGGTGGGCATTCGTTAGGTAATCTGTTAATGATAGCATTATCTGATATTTATGGTGGTTTTGATAAAGCTATTAAAAAAATATCAGAAATATTATCTATTAAAGGGAAAGTTTTGCCTATTACTTTACAGCCAGCACAACTTGTTGCTGTACTTGAAGATGGGAAAAAAACTATTGGTGAGACGAAAATTTCAAAGTCTGAAAAACCAATTATAAAATTATCATTAAATCCGTCAAAGGTTAAACATTATCCTGAGGTGGTCAATGAAATATTATCCGCTGATATGATAGTTGTTGGTCCGGGATCGTTGTTTACTTCGTTATTGCCTAATCTTTTGATAGAAGAGGTTTCTAATGCAATAAGTAGGTCTTTAGCTAAAAAAGTTTATATATGTAATATTATGACACAACCATCTGAAACAGATGGTTATTCAGTTGAAGATCATATTAAAAAAATTTATGAGCATTGTAGAAATAAATTTTTTTTTGATTATGTAATAGTTAATAAAGGTAAATTACCTCAAGAAGTTTTAAATAAATACATAAAAGATAAATCGTTACCTGTAAGAATTAAAAATATAAAGATATTAAAAAATTTAGCAAAAAATGTTATACAGAAAAATTTAGTTAGTATAACTAAAAAAGAAAAATTTGTTCGTCATCATTATGATAAATTAGCAAAATTAATATTAAAAATATTATGATAAACAACATAGGGTTTATAATAATAACTCATGGTTTGCTTGCAGAAGGTTTTAAAAAAGCATTATTTTCTATCGTAGGAGAAAAAGAAAAAATTGTAAGTATACCAATAACTTCTGAATTTACTTTAGAATATTTATGTAATTTATTAAAACAAGAAATTGAAAAATTAAATTGTGATTATGTAATAGTTTTTACAGATATGTTAGGTGGAACACCGTGTAACGCTTCATTAAGAATTTGTAAAGATTTTAGTAATGTTTATATTATTAGTGGAGTAAATTTGTATATGTTAATTTATGCTTCAAACTTAAGAGAACAACAAGAAATTAAAGATATAAACGAGTATGTTGAAAAAATAATTTCTGAAGGTAAAAAAAATATTTCTAATGTAAAAGAGGTCTTTAACAAAAAAATTGTTAAATAATTTATGAGCTACATAATCAGAGTAGATGATAGATTACTACATGGACAAGTTGTTGAAGGATGGATTAAACCATTAAATATAGATAAAATTGTAGTCTGTTCTGATTTAGTTGCTTGCGATATTGTAGAAAAAACTTTGTTTGAAATATCAACCCCGAAACATGTTAAGCTAGAATGTAATACTATTGTTTTCACAGCAGAAAATCTAACTAAAGGTATATATGATAAAGAAAGCGTTTTAATATTAGTTTCTTCGTTAGAAGAACTTTACAGTTTAGTTTTAGAAACAAGAAAAATCGTTGCTGATTATGTTTTTCCTGCTGTAAATATTGGTGGAATTAGATACTGTGAAGGTAAAAAACAGGTCTATAAAGCATTATGTTTAAATAAAAACGAGATCAACATTATTAGAAAATTGAATGATTTAGGTATAATTTTAGAGTATTATTTGTTACCTTCTGATACAAAGATAGTATTGAATAATATAATTAATGAAATAGAAAAAATTATAGAATAATCTTGTAAAAGTAAAGTTTATGAGTAAAGTATATTTTTTGTTTGGGATACATAATCATCAGCCAGTTGGAAATTTTGAAAATGTAATAGAAGAAGCATATAATAAATCATACAAACCGTTTTTAGATGTGATGTATAAATTTCCAAATATAAAATTTTCTTTACATTGTTCAGGAGTATTATGGGATTATTTTGTTGATAAACATCCTGAATATATTGAGTTAGTCAAAGAGATGGTTAAAAGAAAACAACTTGAGATTATTTCTGGTGGCTACTATGAACCAATTTTGTGTTCTATACCACAAAATGATCGTTTAGGCCAGATAAAAATGATGAACGATTTTATATATAATACTTTCGGAGTAGAACCCAAAGGTTTGTGGTTAACAGAACGTGTATGGGAACAAAGTGTAGTAAAAGACATAGTTGATTCTGGAATAAAATATACTCTTGTTGATGATTATATCTTTTATTCTGCAGGAATTAATAGACTTGAAAATCCGGAACTTACTGATTATTATATAACAGATGAAGAAGGAAGAACACTTTATGTTTTTCCAATTTCACAAACTTTAAGATACTACATACCTTTTAGAACTGTTGAAGATGTTATAAATTTGTTTTCAAAATTTTCGCAAGGTCATCCTTTAGAATTTATTTCTTTAACAATGGGTGATGATGGTGAAAAATTTGGCCTTTGGCCAAAAACTTATGAACATGTATACCAAAATAAATGGTTAGAAAATTTTCTAAAAAAGATTATAGAAAATAAGAAATGGTTAAAAACAGCAACTTTTTCAGAATATATTTCTTTGAAACCTCCTAAACAAAGAATCTACTTGCCTACAGCATCTTATTTTGAGATGGGTGAATGGTCGTTGCCTACTTCTACTCAGGAGATTTTTGAACAATTGATTAAAATGGCAGACAATATACCTTATAAAGAGATTGTTTCACAGTTTATCCATGGAGGTTATTGGAAAAATTTTCTTGCAAAATATAACGAAGCTAATAATATGCATAAAAAAATGATTTATATCTCAGAAAAACTTCAGGACAATAATGATATGAATTTAAAAAGAACTTTTTATAAATCTCAATGTAATTGTGCATACTGGCATGGTGTATTTGGAGGTTTGTATCTGCCTCATTTAAGAGAAGCTGTTTATGAAAATCTTATTGAGGTAGGAAAGAATGTATCAAAAAAAGGAATACAAAAATTTGATTTTGACAAAGATGGACAAGAAGAAATTGCTGTTGAAACAGAAAATTTTGCTGTTTTTATAAAACCGTCTTATGGTGGCAGTATTTTTGAAATTGATTTAAAAAAATACAATAAAAACTTGTTAAATGTTCTAACAAGGAGAAAAGAAGCTTATCATAACAGGTTAGTCGAGTTTGAAAAAAATAATTCTCAACTTGAAATTGAAAAAGTTAAAACAATACATGATTTGGTTTTAGTTAAAGAACCAGGATTAAGTAAAAAATTGTATTATGATTGGTATAATAGAAATAGTTTTTTAGACCATTTCTTACATCCAGATACTAAATTTGAAGATTTTTATAAATGTCAATTTGGTGAACAAGGAAATTTT
>JBKBRH010000058.1:0-7167 GCA_046292225.1 Endomicrobiia bacterium | reverse complement strand
AAACAAAAAATTTAAAAAAAACAACATTTTTCACAATTGGCAAGATATCTTTAATTTCAAGGATCATTGGTATAATACTAAAAATGCCTTTAATTTATGTAGCTACAAAAAAACCAGTTGTTTCAACCCAACCTGATGTAAAACAAATCATAAAATACTTATCTAAAATAGGTCTTTTAAACTAACTCGTTTAAGTATAAAATATCACAAAATTCTTATAAAAAACACACAATCTTAATTTAAATTCCATTAAAAAATTTATTAAACTAAACAAAAAATCCACCCTCAAATTAAGTTCCTATAAGTTATATTATGTTAATTTAAAAATTAAAAAATTTATGTTAATATATCAATCAAAATATACGATAAAACGAGAAAAAATTTATATTATTAATATAAAACTTAAAATTTTATAGTGCTGGAAAAATAAAAATTTAATGTAATACTTTAAATGAGATAACTGACATTTCAATTTTAAAATTTAGGATATTGTGCCGTTTAGGAAAGTTAATTTATAAGCTAAAAGCGAAAAAAATATGGCCTTTATGGTTTGGAATCCTTTTCTATTCTATCTGAAAAGATGATTAAAATGTAGCAGGTATATCCACAGTCAAATCAACTAAAATATCCTGTTAAATCTAAATATTTAATATAATAAAGTTTGTATAGGTGAGATATTGAAGTTTAAAGAATTATGGTTATTTATGTTTTTTAGCTACTATTTTACTAAATAACCATTAACTTTGACAGCAAAGCTTTTATAAGTAAGATATCTAAAAGTTTTTATAAATAGCATATCAAGTAGGAACTTCAGCTGATTTAAAATATTCAAATATTGGCAAATAAGTTATAGCAGAAATTATCCTTAATTCAGTTTTGCTATCTTTACGGTAAGAATAAAATATATCGTTATTACAAGATGTACAATATGGAGAAATTATAACCTGATTCTCTTTTATCTCAAATTCTTTTAAATTTCTCTTAATTTCTTCTACTAAAGAATATTTTTTCCCATCCACGATATAACAACTACTACATATATGTGGACCTATCACAAATTTTAATTTTTTAGTTATATTTTTACCTTTTAAAATAAATAAACTCAAAATATTTTTAACTATCCCTTTCTCAACCCCTCTTCTACCTATATGTATTAAACCTATATATCTTTCTTCTTCATCGTATACAAAAAAAGGTATACAATCCGCTGTAAATACAAAAATTATTGAATTTTTAATATTTGTAATAACTCCATCTATTAAAGGATAAAATTTAAAGTTATATAAGTTATTTCCTACTTTAATCTTATTACATAAATCTATATCTTTTTCAACAAATTTTACATTATTACTATGCGTTTGCTCGTAGAAAATAAGGAAAGATTCTTTAGGCAAATTAATTTCTCTAACTAATCCTAATAAAGATTTTATTTTATATTCAGATATTTTTATATCATCATTAATTTTTAACTCTTCTTCATCAAAAGTATCATTAATTACTTTATTGATAAAACTTTTTGTTGTAAAAAATATATCAGGCGAGTTTTCTTCTGATTTAAAAAATATCAAATCATTTTTTATATTTTTCCACATCTTTAATATTTTCTTTCAAATCGTTCAAAAATCGAAGATGCTCCTGAAGCAGAACTCTCTATACCTTTTATTGCCAACATAAGATCTTCTGGACTTGTTGCTGCTTGTAGTGCGCTATCTAAAGAAATTATATCTTTATTAAAAAGTTCTAACAACGCTTGATTAAACGTTTGCATACCATACAATTTACCTTGTTTCATAAGTTCAACTATATCTGAAAGAGTATTTTCTTCAATACATTTTTTCACTGCAGGAGTCACAACTAAAATCTCAACAGCAGGAACTAACCCTGATTTATCTTTTCTCATTACTAATCTTTGGGATATGACACCTTTCAATGTATCTGCCAATTGTAACCTTACTTGATTTTGTTGATGAGGTGGAAAAATGTCTATAATTCTATTAATTGTCTGTATAGCATCTACTGTATGCAAGGTTGAAAGAACAAAATGTCCTAACTGTGCTGCAGTAAGTGCAGACTGGATTGTTTCTAAATCCCTCATTTCTCCTATCAATATTACATCAGGATTTTGTCTAACAATATGTCGTAAAGCAGAAATAAATGATAAAGTATCATAAGGAACTTCTCTTTGAGAGATAATAGATTTTTTATTCTTATAAACAAATTCTATAGGATCTTCTACAGTAACAATATGTGCAGAACGCGTGGAATTTATATGATCTATCATACTTGCTAATGTAGTAGACTTACCAGAACCTGCAGGTCCTGTAACTAAAACTAAACCTCTAACATTTTCTGCAAGTTTATATACGGTTTCTGGCAAGTTTAAATGTTGTTTTTGTGGAACTTCATTAGGTATATATCTTATAGCAATATTTATAACCCCTCTTTGAAAAAAAACATTCATTCTAAACCTTGCTATATTTTCAAAATTATATCCAATATCACACTCTCTCTCTTGAAAGAACCTTCTTTGTTGTTCTTCTGTCATTATATGATTAAGAAAAATTTTTATTTCATCAAAAGATATAACACCAAATTCTTGTAATCCTTGTAGTAAACCATGGATTCTGACATATGGTATATCATTCGTTCTTATATGCAAATCACTCGCTTTTAAATCTACAAATTTTTTTAATATTTGTATAAATTTATCTATTGTTGTCATTTTAAAACTCTTAAACCTCTTTTTCTTATACTATAAGAAGATATTTTTTCGCCTCCTTCTTTAATCTCAGATGTTATATTATTTGTCTTAGCTACTTCTTTAAATTTTTTTGCAGATTTAATTTTTTCTGCTGTTCTAACTTTTTCTGATGAAGACCACCCACTTGCTATAATAGTGACTTCTACATTTCCTTCAAATATAGAATCAGAAACATATCCAACAAAAACTAAAGCATTTTTATCCAAAACTTGAGACATTAAATATTCACCTGCTACTCTTACATCATTAGCAAGAATATTTTTACCACAAATATTTACTAACAACCTTTTTGCTCCTTCAATTTTAACATTTTCTACAAAAGGATTATTTAAAGCATTTTTTATTGCTTTTTTCAGTTTATTTTCTTCATCGTCACTGGCCATACCAACACTCATAATAATATCGCCAGCATCTTTTAGAACATTTTTGGCATCAGAAAAATCTACATTCATATACCCAGTTCTTACAATAACATTCCACATACTTAAAACTGCTTTGTATAAAACATCGTCTGCAATTCTATATAGCATATCAGAAAAATTTAAATTAGGATACATCTCTAAAAACTTCTCATTTGGTATTATAAGTAATGCGTCAACATATTTTTTTAATTCTGAAATACCTTCTTCAGCATTTTGCATTCTCAACGGTCCTTCAAAACTAAAAGGTTTGGTAACAACGCCAACAGTTAATATTCCCATTTCTTTAGCTAATTTTGCAATTACAGGTGTTGCACCAGTACCTGTTCCTTTACCCATACCACAGGTTAAAAATAACATGTCTGTATTACTTAACAAGTTTCTAATTATTTCAATAGATTCTTCTGCAGCTTGTTTGCCAATTTCAGGTTTTCCACCTGACCCTTGCCCTTTTGTTGTCTTTTGGCCAATTTGTACAACTATAGGAGCACTTGACATTCTCAATGCTTGAAGGTCTGTATTGATACTTACTATTTCTACTTCTGAAGTATCTATAAGTCCTGCAGAAACCATTCTGTTAACAGTATTTCCTCCAGCACCACCTATCCCAAAAATTTTAATTTTTACTGGCTGTTTATTCTCAATATTTTTTGTTGTATTCATAAGATTTATTCAAAAATTTTCCAAATTTTTTTAAATATCCCCTTTATACTTTTTTTATTTTCTTTATTAAAAAATCTTTTCCTTTGTTTATTTAATATCTGATGTTTTATAAGGCCTATTGCTGTAGTATATGAAAAATTTGAAATTATCTCCTCATCTCCTACTATACCATTTTCTAACCCAATATTTCCTGGTCTGACATCTACACCATTTTCAAGCTCACTATATTCGCTGTTAAAAAGTTCTTTTATAGCATTTGTTATACCTAGCAAATTTCCTCCACCTCCTGTAACAACTATATCTCCATATTGTAACACAGATTCTACTAAAGGATTATTTTTTAGTTCAGGAATAATCCTATCTAAAAACAATCCTTCTAAAACTTCTGCTATGATTCTTGCAATTTCTTTTTTAGAAGTTACCTTAATATTTTTCCCATCTCGTGATGGGATTTCTACAGGTTCATCCTTTCTTATCATTGAAGGCTGTGATACTCCGTATTGATGCTTAATATTCTCTGCTATATTCCACGAAGTTTTATAATAAGCTGCAAGTTCTTTTGTAATCAAGTCAGCTCCCATATCTATTTCGTTACTATAAAATTCTTTACTGTATCTTATACATCCATTATTATAAATTACAACACCTGTGGTTTGTCCATTAAAATCTATAACCAAACATCCAAGTTTACGTTCTTCAAGTTCTGTAACTAGCTGACTTAGTGGAATTAATCCATATAATATATCATCTGCTATACAATCTGCTAAAGCAAAAGTTCGTTCTATATTACGTAAAAAACTTACATATGCAACAACAGCATGTGCCTGTACTTCTAACATACTTCCTTCCATATTTACTGGATTGCTAATCCCTGGCTGTCCATCAATGATATATTCCTGTGGAATTATATCTAACATCTCTCTATCAGTTGATATCCTTAAATTTTTTATTGCATGGTCAAGAATTTTTTCTTGATCTTCAACAGTAATTGTTTTATCAGTAGAAGTTATCGGAATTTGTGCAGAAGTATTATAAGTATTAACAAACATTCCACGAACACCTATTATTAACTTTGTTCTTTCTAGTTTAGCTATTTCTTCAAGTTCTCCTATAATTTCTGAAATAAGTCCAGAAGTTCTTTCTATGTCTTTTACTACACCTAAAGAAAGTGCTTCTCTATCTACAAGCTGTTTACCTGCAACAATCTCAACCAAATCTCTCTCGTAATCATATTTTCCTATAACACCAGTAATTCTTCCAGAACCTAAATCTAACCCACAATATATTTCTTCTTTCACCATAATCTTCTCCTGTTATGCTAATATACAAAATTTTATAATTTATAATCAATAAATTATTTTATATAAACTATTCCTTCATCCAACAATCTTGCATATAAATCTTTTCTTTTATTTAAAGCAAGAATTAAAGCATCAAAAAGTAATTCTGAATTTGCTTTATCAAATGTATAATCTAAAACAACTTTATTTCCACTTGCAAAATATAAAATATATTCGTTGTTATCTTTTATTTCAATCTTTTTTATTTCAGATAACAAATTTTTTGATAAAAGGAAGTTATAAAGATAAACAAGCTTCTGTATATCAAAATTATTTTTAAATCCAATTTCTATAATTTTAGCAAAATTTATTTTACCCTCATCGTAGATCAGAAATTTTTCACCTTTCTTAGATATAAAAATATTTCTTTTATCTTCCACAATATAAAACAGAGGAATTTTATTTTTGATTCCCAATTGTAATTTTTTAAATGGGAAAAAATTTGTTTTTACTTCTTCAACTTCATTATATGTATCAAAAAATTCTTTTAATATTTTTCTAAAATTAAAAAAAGATACTTTATTATTCAAAAAAAACTCCGAAATTAAAGAATTAGACAAAGTTGTATTATTGTATATAATTTCTACTTGGTCAATTTTTAAAAAATTTTTTATAGTTGGTAAAGTAAGAAATGAAAAATATATAAAAAATATTATAATAAAAAAAACTAAAATTTTACTAACCCATTTTTTCATTTTTTTCTCTTTATATTTGTATCTATAGTACAAATATTTTTGTCTCATTTTTTGTATTTATCCAAAGACAAACTTATTATTTTTTCTACTAACTGTTGGAAATCTATACCTCTATACTTCGCTGCTTCTGGTAACAAAGACACAGGAGTCATTCCGGGAATAGTATTTATCTCTAAGACATAAGGAATATTTGTTTTCTGCTGCAAAATTATATCTACTCTACATACAACTTCGTATCCAATACTTTTTGCAGCTTTATATCCAACTTCTTCTATCTTTTTATATATTTTTTTATCAATTTCTGGTGGTATAATGTGCTCAGATCCGCCAACTTTATATTTTGAATCAAAATCATAGTATTTATTCAAATTAGGTTTTATTTCAACTAAAGGTAATATTTCATCACCTAATATAGGAACAGTAAATTCTCGTCCTTTTATATATTTTTCTAAAATTATTTTGTTGTCGTATTTAAAAGCATTTTTAACCCCTTCTTCAAACTGATGATAATTTTCAGCAATAGTAACTCCTATTGTGGATCCTTCGTTTACTGGTTTAATAACTATTGGGAAAACAACTTTTCTCACTTTTTCTCCTTTATTAACAAGTATCCATGGTGCTGTAGGTATCTTATTAGCTAAAAATATACATTTTGAAAAATGCTTATTCATTGCTAAACAAGAAGCTAAAAAAGAACAACCTGTATACTTTATATTTAATGATTCTAAAATCGCTTGCAATTCTCCATCTTCACCAAACCTGCCATGCAAAGCTATAAAAGCTAGATCTACTTTTTTTGTTTTAAGCTTTAATATTTCATCAATATAGTTTTGTTTATTTAAATCTATAAGTTCTACTATATATTTTGAAGAATTTGACAATGCATTATATATTGCTTTCCCTGTTTTAATACTAATTATTCTTTCAGACGAAAAACCTCCATATAAAATAGCAATTTTTAGTTTTTTCATAAATTTACAATTTGACACCTATTAATTTTATTTCAGGTTCAATTTTAATATTAAATTTTTCCTCAACTTTCTTCATTACATATCTCATAACATTAACAAAATCTTCACAAGTAGCCTTGTTTTTATTGATAATAAAATTAGCATGTTTTTCAGAAACATAAGCATCACCACAAGAATATCCCTTAAGTCCACATTTTTCAATTAACATTGCTGACGAGACATTACCTTCTTTTGGATTTTTAAATACACAACCAGCATTAAATGTCCCTAAAGGTTGTGTCTTACTTCTTTCAAGCAAAACTTCTGTAATTCTTTTAG
>JBKBRH010000057.1:0-7347 GCA_046292225.1 Endomicrobiia bacterium | reverse complement strand
GGAAATAGAACAAAACCTTCCTTCTATTGATGCTGATCCTGAAAGATTAAAACAGGTAATCACTAATTTAGTAGGAAATGCGTTGAAATTTACAGACCCAGGTGCAACAATTACTATTAAATCAAGGTTAGTTACTGAGAAAGTGTTATCTAAAGGATATAGGCATCCTATACAAAATGCAGCAGGAAAGTATGTAGAAATAAGTGTTATAGATACAGGTTGGGGAATTCCAGAAAATGAATTAGATAAAATTTTTGAAAAATTTTATCAAGTTGGAGGAACAACTCCTAAAAAACCAAAAGGTACAGGGTTAGGACTTTCTATAGCAGCAGAAATTGTTAAGTTTCATGATGGAGAAATTGGTGTAGAAAGTGTTTTAGGTAAAGGAACTACATTTAAGTTTGTTATTCCAGTGTTTAGAGCAAAGTAATTATTATATAATTTTAATTGTGTTTGATATAACAAACTAAGATTTTTAATTTCTTTCCTAAATAGATAAGTATAATTTTTTTAGTATAATATTTTTCTATTGACATAAAAATACTTTAAAACAATAATAGAGAAAAATTTGCAGAAGATTAAAGAGAAACAATATGTAAACACATTTTTTATAAACATAAGAGATATATTTTAAACAAGCGTTGGTTGTGATTTAATTTTTATAAAGAACTTTTTATTTTAAAGAATCGTTAAACATTATAAGTGAAAGAAAAAATTTTAGTAGTAGATGATGAAATAGAGTTATTAGGATATTTAACTGAGGTGATAGAAAACTATGGTTTTAATGTTGTAAGTTTAAATAGTAGTAAAAAAGCACTTAAATTAATTGAGAAAACTTTTTTCCATGTAGCTTTTATAGATATAAATATGCCAGAAATTAGTGGAATAGAACTCGCGAAAAAAATTAAAGAAATCCATCCATTAACTTTTATAGTTATGATAACAGCAGCTGCTAAAGATAAAGAGGTTGACGAAGTATTAAATTTGGGAGTGTTTAGTATTTTGTATAAACCTTTAAAAGCTCAAAAAGTTATGGAAGTGCTTCACAATATTTTAACTAAAAAATTGTTTAAAAGTTTAGAAATTTATTCTGTTTTATTAGTAGAAGATGATAGAAATCTTGCAGAAACATTATCTGAACTGCTTAAGACAAATAACTATGATGTTGTAGTAACCTATAATGGTGAACAAGCAATAGAAGAATGTAAGAAAAAATTTTTTTCTGCTGTTATAATAGATTATAAACTTCCAGATATTTCTGGTATTGAACTCTTGCGTGAAGTTAAAAAATTTAACACAAACATAGTTTCTATTATTATTACAGGATATGAAGATTTAAACATAGCAATTTCAGCTCTTCGTGAAAATGTATCTGATTTTCTTATAAAACCTTTTGAACTTACAGATTTAATTAATAGTTTAAAGAAAGCTTTGTTAAACAAAAGATTATGAAAAAAGGGAAAGTTTTAATAATAGAAGATGAGGAAGCAATAAGAATATTGTTGAAAGATATATTAGAGGATGAAGGATATGAAGTGTTTACAGCAGAAAATGGTCTTCAAGGTATAGAGTATCTTAAGAAAGATATTCCTGATGTAATTTTGTTAGATTGTCAGATGCCAAAGATGGATGGCTATGAAACGATAAAGACTATAAGAAATAATCCGTACTGGGCTAATATTCCTGTAATTTTTTTAACTGTAAAATCTACAGAGAATGATCAAATAAAAGGTATAGAATTAGGTGCGGATGATTATATGGTAAAACCATTTAATAGAAAAATTTTAATTGCAAAAATGAATATATTGTTAAAAAGAAAACAGTTAGATCTGAACATAAACCCATTAACAAAATTGCCCGGAAATATTATGATACAGAAAGAAGTTGAAACAAGATTACTAAAGGATATACCATTTGTATTACTTTATATAGATCTTGCTAATTTTAAAGCTTACAACGATTATTACGGATTTTTTAAAGGAGATGAAGTAATAAAACATACTGCACAAATATTAGTTAAAACAGTAGAAGAATATGATAAAGAAAGAAGTTTTGTAGGACACATAGGCGGTGATGATTTTGTTGTCGTTACTACTGTAGAAGCTTATAAACAGATAACAGAACAGATAATTGAAAAGTTTGATTCTACCATTAAAAATTTTTACAATGAAGAAGATATAAAAAAAGGATTTATAACTACAAAAAACAGACAAGGAGAAATACAAAATTTTCCTATAATGACGATTTCAATAGCTGCTATTTCTTCACAAAAAACAAAAGTAATTCATTATGCTGAACTAAGTCAAAGGGCAGCAGAACTTAAAAAATATGCAAAAAAATTTAACAAAAGTATTTTTGTAGAAGAAAGAAGAACTGAATAAATATTATGAAAAAGAAAATATTAGTTATAGATGACGAAGAAGAGATATTGTCTTTGGTAAGTGATATTTTAGAAAAAGAAGATTTTATTGTAATTACCGCAACAAATACAGAAGAGGGATTTAAAAAAGCAGTAAGTTCTAAACCAGATCTTATAATTACAGATATTACAATGCCAAAAATTGGTGGAATAGAACTTTGCAGATTGTTAAGAAATGATGAAAGAACTAAATTTATTCCTGTGATTATGCTTACAGTACTTTCTTCGGAAACAGATAAAATTATAGGTTTAGAAATAGGTGCTGATGATTATATAACAAAACCGTTTAGTCATAAAGAACTTATTGCAAGAGTCAAGGCTTTATTAAGAAGAGTTGAAATTTTTAAGGAAAAACCTCAACAAGTTTTAAAATTTGAGGACCTTATAGTTGATTTAAATTCAAGAGTGGCTACTATAAATAAAAAACAAATTCATCTTACCCCTAAAGAATTTGATTTACTTACCTTATTTTTACAAAAACCAAATGTGGTTTTAACAAGAGAATTTATTTTAGAAACAGTTTTTGGCTACAGAGTTCCTGTGCCAACAAGAACTGTAGATACACATATAAAAAATTTGAGAAAGAAGCTGGGTAGTTTTGGTAAAAAAATAAAAACAGTTTTTGGGTACGGATTTAAATTTGTAGATGAAAAATAATGATATAGAAGTTTTATTAAATAAATTTTTAAAAGGTGAACAATCTACTTTTTTAGAACTTTTAGAAATTTATAAAGATTCAATTAATAAATATGCAAAAAGATATAAATTTTTTTTTCCTAATTTATCTTTTGACGAATTAGTAGAAGAAGGAATTACTGGTTTATACAAAGCTATACATCATTGGAAAAAAAACAAAAGAAAAGATTTTCAAAAATATTCTCTTGCATGGATAAAAAAGTCAATGAAATCTTATGTGATAGAAAATTTAACTTTGGTTAAAATACCGTCATATTTTTTTAAAAAATTTAAAAAAATTTTATTTTTTATAAATAAAGAAGAAGATATCCATAAAATTGCTAAAAAAACCAAGTTGGATATAAGCGAAATAAAAAATATTTTAGCAATACAGCCAAAAAAAGATATTTCATTTGATGATTATTTAGACAAAGAAGAACAACAAGAAACTTTATATGATATATTAGCAGATCATTTGTCTAAATCTTTAGATGAAAATATTTTAAGAAAAGAAAATTTTGATTATTTGGATAATCTACTTAATAATCTTACAGTTCAAGAAAAAGAAATTCTAAAATGGCGCTTTGGGTTAAAAGATCGCAAACATCATACTATAAAAGAAATAGCAAAAAAAATGAATTTGTCTTCGCAAAAAGTTAGAGAAATTGAAAAATCAGCCCTGTTGAAATTAAAAAAAATAAAACTTGAAGAAATATGATAAGTAGAAACAATATTAAAAATCCTTCTGTGAAAATTCTTGTGGTAGATGACCAATTCTCAGATAGAGAATTAGCTAAAGATCTTCTAGAAATGGAAAATTTTTCAGTTGAAACCGCAGAATCTGGAGAAGAAGCTATTGAAAAATTAAAGAATAAAAATTTTAACATAGTTCTTTCAGACCTTATGATGCCAAAAATTGATGGTATCCAACTTACAAAATATATAAAAGAAAACAAAATAGATACAGAGGTTATAATAATGACTGCATATGCAACTATAGAAACAGCAAAAGAAGCTATAAAGATAGGTGCGTTTGATTATCTTACAAAACCATTAGATAG
The DNA here is from genome assembly GCA_046292225.1 of Endomicrobiia bacterium. Classification (GTDB taxonomy): domain Bacteria; phylum Elusimicrobiota; class Endomicrobiia; order DTEH01; family DTEH01; genus JANXDG01. The sequence goes on along the minus strand of JBKBRH010000057.1, from coordinate 3,192 downwards.
ATTCAAAATCTCAGTAGTTATAGAAAATTGTCTTGAAGCGCATAGGTTATCTAAAGAAACAAAACTTTTACAACAAAAACTTTTTAATATAGAAAAAATGAATGCTATTTCAAAACTTTCTTCTGCAATTGCACACCAGATTAAAAATCCTTTGTTTGTAATTATGTCCACAGCTGAACTTTTAAAAGAAAAATTTTCTTATAATGAAGAAATCTTAAAAAATTTAGATATTATAATTACAAATATAAAAATTGCAGATAAAATCGTACACAGGTTACTAAGAAGTACAAATGTTGAATCAATAAAGTTAGAAAAAGTTGTTCTTTTTGAAGTATTTCAAGAAGTGTTAAAGTTGCTTAGTTTAGAAATACAACAAAAAAATATAAAAGTTTTTTTAGAGATACCTAAAGATTTTGCTGTATTAGGAGACTACTCTATACTTCAGCAGTGTTTCTTGAACATTATAATGAATTCTATAGAAGCAATAGAGAATTTGCAAGGATTTATAAAAGTTAAATCATATAAAATATCTGATGAGAAAATAATAATAGAAATAGAAGATAATGGTAAGGGTATATCAGAAGATAAGATCAACAATATATTTGATCCATTTTTTACTACAAAACAGAAAGGTTCAGGTTTAGGATTATTTTATGTTTATCAGATGATAGTTAACTATTTATCTGGTGATATCAAAGTGGAAAGCAAAGTTTCTAAAGGTACAAAGTTTATAATTGCTTTAGCATTATTTAAAGAATGAAAATTTTTTAGATTTAAAAAAGGAGAACAACAATGACAACAATATTAATAATAGAAGACGATGTAGATTTAGCTGAATTAATTTTAGAAAGATTAAAAGATGAAGGATATGATACATCAGTGGTATATTCTGGTAAAGAAGCTATTAGAAAAGTAATTGAGCAGAAGCCCGATTGTATTACACTTGATGTCCATTTACCAGATATGAGTGGTATTGAAATATTAAGAGAGATAAAAGGTTCGATAGATAAAAATTTGCCAGTGATAGTTGTTACTTCAGATGATGCTATGAGGAATGAATGTGAAAAATATAATCCTGAAGGATTTTTTAAAAAACCAATAGATTTTAAACAATTAAAAAAACTTATAAAAGTTACGATAGATAAAAAGCAAAAGAAATAATAATTTAATGAAAAAATTAAAAATTTTTATAAGAAATCATTGGTTAGCAATTGTAGTTATACTTGTAACAATTATATTAATTATACTTGCTATTATAGGATTAAGTTCGCTTGAATCATTTTATCGTAATCTCACATTGTCAACAATACCTATACAATTGTTATTAACAGGACTAAATGCTTTTATATTTGTATATTTTTATATGACAATTTTTCGTGGCGGCCTTGCTTCTATGAAAAAATCAAGAATCGCTCCAGAAGAAATAAATGTTAAATTCAAAGATGTTATAGGTTTAGAACAAGCGAAAAAAGAAGCAATGGAAGTTGTCCAACTTTTAAAAGATAGAACAAGAGTTAAAAAAATTGGAGGTAAAATTATAAAAGGAATATTACTTATAGGACCGCCTGGTTGTGGGAAAACATTGCTTGCAAAAGCAATTGCTACAGAAGCAGGAGTGCCATTTTTACATGTTGCTGGTTCTGAATTTGTAGAGATTTTTGTAGGTGTTGGTGCTTCAAGGGTAAGGAAGTTGTTTAAAAAAGCAAGAGAGTATGCATATTCACACGGTGCGTGTATTGTTTTTATTGACGAAATAGATGTAATAGGTAGAGGTAGAACATTTTCATTTATGGGAGCAGGGGAAGAGACAAATTCTACACAAAACCAACTTTTAGTAGAGATGGATGGTCTTGAAAGTTCTCAGGTAAATGTTGTAGTGATAGGTGCAACAAACTCACCTATTGAAGTTTTAGATAAAGCATTACTAAGACCAGGAAGGTTTGATAGAAAAATATATATAGGAAGGCCAAACTTAAAAGAAAGAGAAGAAATTTTTAAATATTATTTTAAAAAGGTGAAGTATGATCCACAAATAGATGTTTCGTTATTAGCAAAAAAAACTGTCTATAAATCACCTGCTGATATTGAAAATATTATTAAAGAAGCAGCACTTATTGCTGCAAGAGAGAAAAAAGAATTTATTACAATGAAAGATATTTCTGAAGCAATGGATAGAATAGAACTTGGGTTAAGACATGATTTAAGTCTTTCACCTGAAGAAAAACAAAAAGTTGCCTACCATGAAGCAGGTCATACTGTAGTTTTATATTATCTTCATCCTACAGACGATGTTTTTAAAGCGTCGATTATATCTCGTGGTGGAGCGTTAGGTGTGGTACACCATCATCCACGAGAAGAATATTATACTGCGCCTAAAGAAAAGTTTTTAGCTGATATAAAAACTTTTATAGCAGGCTATGTTGCTGAGAAAAAAAAGTTTGCTACTACATCAAGTGGTGTTGAAAATGATCTACAGAATGCTACAAAAATTGCACATATGATGGTATGGCAGTTAGGTATGAGTCTTAGTAATAACGAAATAATTGGTAATTTTACAGCTGTTCCTGAAGAAGAGCTTTCAGAAGCTTTGAAAGAAAAATTAAATAATGAGACAATAAAAATTTTAAAACATTGTACTGAAAAAGTTGAAGAATTTCTTTCTTCTAATTGGGATATTGTTGAAATATTTGCTGAGAAACTGCTTGAAAAAGAAGAACTTGATTTTGATGAGATTGACCAGATATTTAAATCTTTTGGTAGATCAAGAGAGAAAGATCAACAGATATTGATGCAAAATGTTAATTAATATGAAATCTTTGTGTAAAAATTTATTTATAATCATTACAATTTTTTTTGTATTATTTTTATTTTCTTGTAAAAAACCTTCCTATCCTAAAGACCAGCTTGAACAAGCAGCTAAAAAAATCTTAAAAAAAGAAAGAAATTTAGATTGTAATTTAAAACTTATCGAGGAAACGATATATTTAGAGATAGAAATTCCTAAAGAAGAATTAATTAGTGAAGAAAAAACATATTTAACAAAAGCATTAAAAAAAATAGAAGCAGCTTCGCTTACTGTAGTAAGATTGTCTTTGTCAACAGATGCTAAGATTAATTTTCTTGTATCTATCGCTAAGGTTAAAGATTTCGATTTTTGCATAAGAATAATTCAAAGATTACAAGATATAAAAG
>JBKBRH010000056.1:5030-7442 GCA_046292225.1 Endomicrobiia bacterium | reverse complement strand
GATTCTACAGTGAAAGAAATGCTTGCTGTAGAGATAAAACCAGGAATACAACCTACAACTATAGATTTAGGTATTGTAGAGTTCACAATTGGTGCTGTAGTTAAACTTAACATTACCGCGGTTGTAGGGTTGATACTTGCAGCTATAATCTTCCATAAATTGGTTCTATAAGTTTATGTTTAATTTTGTTCTTGCATCAAGTTCATCTCGCAGGATTGAGATTCTTAAATCTTTAGGGTTTAACTTTAAAGTTGTACCTCATAGATATATAGAACCAAAAGTTAAGATCCATCCGTTGCCAAAAAAGTTTGTAGAAGACATTGCTATAAAAAAAGCAAAATCTCTAGCTAAAGAGTATAAAAACTGTGTGATTATTGGTGTAGATACTATCGTAGTGTTAAAAAACGAGATTATTGGGAAACCAAAAGATGTTGCTGAAGCAAAATATATATTGACAAAACTTTCCGGTACAAAACATAAAGTCCTTAGCGGTATATGTTTATTCTACCCTGAAAAAAAAGTTTTACTTTCCGGTGTTGAAATCTCAACTGTATGGACTTACAAACTTAAAAAAAAACAAATTGAAAAACTTGCCCCAAAACATTTAGACAAAGCTGGTGCTTACGCTGTCCAACAAAAAAATGATAAGTTTGTAAAAAAAATTGTAGGTGATTATTATAATGTAGTCGGTTTTCCAGTAAATCTTTTTTTAGAATTGTATAAAAATTTGATCCAAAATATATTTTTGAAAAAAATAGAATAGTTTAAAAAGAGGTATAAAAATATGAAAAATAAATCAAAAGAAATAAGGTTGGATATGTTAGTAAATCACAACTTTCCTTATGCTGTATTTGAAGAAGTAAAACATAATTTTGTCTATCATTATGATATAAAAGAATTTTTGCCACTGAGGAATATTTTTAAAGATTTTATTGATTTGATGGAAGGAAGGTATCCAGGATATAAAAGATGCAATACCAAGTTTCATGATGTTCAACATACAACAGATGCGTTGCTTGCTATCTCAAGATTAATAGATGGATATAATATAAAAAATCCTAAGAAAAAATTCTCTGTAAAAAAAGTTAAGCTTGCACTTATTGCAACAATATTTCATGATATAGGATATCTTCAAACAATAGATGATGAAGTTGGTACAGGAGCAAAATACACACTTACACATTTAGATAGAAGCATAAAATTTTTATCAAAATATTTTGCAAAGAATAAATTTAATAAACAAGATTTTGAATCAGTAAAAAATATGGTAAGTTGTACTGGTGTAGAAGTAAACATAAATGATATAAAATTTAAAAATAAAGAAGAAAAAATTTTAGGATTAATGTTAGCAACAGCAGATCTTTTAGGGCAGATGTCATCAAGGACATATCTTGAGAAACTAATATTTTTATATTTTGAATTTAAAGAAGGCGGAGTTAACAAATATGCTTCAGAATTTGATTTGTTAAAAAAGACTTTAGAATTTTATAAAGTTGTAAAAGAATTGTTTGAGAAGGAATATGGTGGTGTATATAAATATGCCAAAGAACATTTTAAAAAAAGATATAATATTGAAGAGAACTTGTATATTAAAACAATAGAACGAGAGATTAAGTACTTAGAGAGTATAAAATCTTCTTCTGAAATACCAAAAAAACTTCGTAGAAAAATATAATGCAAAATTTAGTTGATGAATTTATAAAATTTATAAAATTTGAAAAAGGGTTAGCTGATAACACAATCTTTGCATACAAAAATGATTTAAAGCAGTATATTTCTTTCCTTCAAAAAATTAATAAAACAATAGATAATGTTACATCTGAAAATATTACGGAATTTTTATGGCAACTTAAACAACAAAACATTAAACCAAATTCTTTATATAGAAAATCTTCTTGTATAACACAATTTCATAAATTTCTTATCTCTGAAGGAATAACTAAAAATAATCCGATAGAATTTTTGTCAAAACCAAAATTGCAACGAAAATTGCCACAAGTTCTAACTTTAGAAGAAGTTGAGAGATTACTTTCGTACATACCTAAAAAAAAATTTAATGATATAAGAAATAAAGCAATGATAGAAGTTTTGTATGCCAGTGGACTTCGTGTTTCTGAACTTGTAAATCTTAAATTTGATAATTTAGATTTAACTAATAAATATATTCGTGTTATAGGCAAAGGTGGGAAAGAAAGAATTGTTTTACTTAACAACAAAAGTATCCAAGCAATAAAAGAATGGTTAAAAATTAGAGAAAAAAAGTTTGCGAATAAAAATCTTAAAGAATTTGATCAATATATATTTTTATCAAAACTTGGCAAACCTATTTCAAGAATAGATTTTTGGGAACAACTAAAAAATTATGTTAAACAAGTAGGAATTACAAAAAATGTTTCACCACATACTTTAAGA
>JBKBRH010000056.1:0-4932 GCA_046292225.1 Endomicrobiia bacterium | reverse complement strand
ACCTAAACTTTCAGCCCAAAGTTGTCTAAACCAATCAGCAAAACCGTATAGTCTGTCTGAATACGGCATCATTACACATATGTGTTTTCCTTTTTGATAAAGAAGATAATTTATTAAAGCAAACATAAAAGATGGGTTGTCATACATTTCTTTTGGTAGAACTTGGTTGTTAACTTTACAAATTTCAGCCATATTTTTTGCACCTGAAAGAAGTTTTTTTATGTTTATCCCAGTTAAAGCTGCAGAAACAAGTCCTACAGGTGATAATACAGAAAATCTTCCTCCGACATTTTCTGGTATTGTGAAGTCATATTGAGAATATCCTTTGTTTACAAGTTCACGAAGAAAACCTGTTTTTGGTCCAGTTGTAATAATTATATGTTTTTTAGCATTTTTCTTACCAACTTTTTTCACAAGATGGTGATAAAATATAAAAAATGTAGCTAAAGTTTCTGCAGTATCACCTGCTTTTGAAATTACATTTATCAATGTTTTTTTTAAATCAATATGGTTTAGCAAACTTTTTAAAGTATCAGGGTCAATATTGTCAAAAACATAAAGTTTTAAATAACCATTTCTTTGTTTTTTTGATAAAGAATTCCAGAATTTATCTCTTAGTGCTGTCTGTAACGCAATATTGCCTAATGCAGAACCGCCAATGCCTAAAACTAATAATGTATCAAACTTGTTTTTTACTTCAGATACCATTTTTAATATTTTTTCAACTTCAAAATTTGTATATGGTAGTTTTGCCCAGCCAAGCATAAGTTGTTCATTATTTATTTTTTGGTTTATAACATTATGAATTTTAACAAATTCAGGTTGATAGTTTTGTAGTTCTTGTTGTTTTATCCCGTGTTCATTAATTTTTTCAAATAAAACATTAGAATATTTTAAAGAAATCATTTTTTTACCTCCTGAAGATTAGGGTACTGTTAACTTTTTAAAATATGTTTTAAAATACAAAATATTTTTTTCCTTAGTCAAATAGAGATGGAAAAATTTTTTGTTAGAGTTTTTTTAACCTTCTTTCCGTCTCTGTTTGTCATTCCGAGATATTTTTTTAATGTCATTCGGAACGAAGTAGGTTCTTCTTTTTGTTCAGAATAAACTCAGTGAAGAATCTCAATCTCTTTGTAAACAAACCCGAGATTCTTCGCCCTTCGTGTTCAGGATAACCATTGTGACACAGCCTCTCAAGGAAGAAAGTAGTATACTACTATTTCTTTTTCACTTTCTTACTTTTTCACTTTCTTACTTTCTTGTCTCCGTTTGTCATTCTGAGGCGAAGCCGAAGAATCTCGAAGCCGAAGAATCTAAACAAGACGAGATGCTTCGCTTTCGCTCAGCATGACAAGTTCCTTCGTTACACTCAGGATGACATTCCTTCGCTACCCCTTCGCAGTCCCTTCGCTGCCCCTTCGCTACGCTCAGGGCTTCGGCTCAGGGTTTCGGCTCAGGATGACAATCCGCTCCTTTTTCACTTTTTATCTCTTTCACTTTTTCACTTTCTCACTTTTTTACTTCCCACCTACCTGCTATCACCCATCACCTATCTTTATCTTTTTCACTTTCTCACTCTCTCACTTTCTCACTTTTTTACTTTTTCCCTTCCCACCTACCTGCCATCACCTATCACCTATTCTAAAACTTTACATCCACACTAATTCTATGATTACCAAGAGTATCAGTATACCCTACTGGCAGACCAAAATTATACCCAAAACCAACTGCTATTTTTTCAGCAATTTTTATTCCTTGATATCCAAAACCTAAATTAAAAGAATTTTTGTTAACTCCGAACCGTATAGGAATTGTATGAAAATTTAAATATGTTTCTAAACCTATTGCATAAAAAATCTTTGTGTCTTCGTCACCCCAATTTTGAGTTCTGTATCTCAACTCTATACCTAAAGTAAAATCTTCAAAATACAACCCTGCTTTTATATCACCAAAATTATATGAAGAACCAAAACATATACTCATCGGTATAATATCTTCATTTCCTTCTAACACAGCAATATTTGGTTGGTTAAAATCTTTGACATTTAAACCTATTGACATTTTTTTGTCTAAAAATTTGTATATTGTACCAAAATCTAAAGATACTACAGATTTTGATTCTTTACCTCTTAGTTGTGGTTCTAAATTTAAAATTTCTTCGTCAAAAATATATTTTTTAGTAAGATATTTAAAATTCAACCCTAAACTTAAAGGTGGTAGTTTGTCATAAATTTCGTCTAATTTTTTGCTAAAATTAAGAACAATTGTATCTTCTTTGTATAAACTGTTTTCAACATTATAACTTCCATAACCTAAACCTAAACAAATATATTTTGTTTTAAAAATCCCTGCAATGTTAGTTAAAGAAATATCTATACCTTCAACAGCTAAAAATGGTTTTGAATACATTATTTGAATATAATTATTCTCTGCCCAGGTAGAACCTGAAGGGTTATAATAAATTCCTGAAGGTTCATCACTTAAAGCAGTAAACACACCACCCATACTTTCTGCACGGACAGACCAGTCAGTGGACTGAAACGCCGAGAATAACAAACAGCAGGTAGGTGATAGCAGGTAGGTGATAGGAAAAAATAACAAAAGTAGATTTTTGATAATCTTTCTTTTACTTTGAATCAATCCATTTAATAGTTTTCCTACTTGTTGGATTTTATCAAATATTTCTTGATGATTAAAGTAATATCCTAACTCTTTTGCTAACAACAGTTGTGTTTCTAATTCTGCAAGAGAACCTCTTGCTGTGATAAAAAACTTTATTTTTTCTTTCCCACCTGTTCTTGCAGCACCTTCAGCTATATTGCTTACTATAGAAACTGCTGATCGTCTAATTTGTTGTATGATACTGAACATCTCACTCTTTGGAAATTTTTCAACAATCTGGTAAACTTCTTTACATAACGAAAACGCTTCCTGCCATGCTAACAATTTTTTATGTGGTGAAATATATTCTTTATCATTCATATCTAAAACCCTTTTTTCCCTTTCCACCTACCTGCTATAACCTATCGCCCATCATTTACTTTCTCACTCTCTCACTCTCTCACTTTCTTACTTCACAACAATCACTACACCATATTTTCTTTTCCCATCTTTTGTTTTTATTTGATAAATATACGCGCCGGATTCTAATTTTTTACCTTGTTTATCTTCTCCACGCCAGATTATAAGTTTGTTTTCATAAGATTCACTACGCCATAGTTCATTTCCTTGATAATCTCTTATAACAACTTCTTGTGCATCTTTGCCAAAAACAACTTCAGGATTTTTTGGTGTAACAAATTTTTGTTCAGGCTTATCTTCTGGTGGTGAAACACTTAACCATTTTTGTTCTTCAGGATATCTTGTGGTGTTTACTTCATCTTTTGCTTCAAGATAATATTCAATACCATCTTTTCCAACAACAAAAATTGTGAAATCAAGTTCACCTTTGCCAATAAATTCTGCAGAATCTAACCCTTCGCCTGTAATTTTTATCTCTTTTTCAACATTGTTTTGTGTAGCGATATTTCTATACTTACCTGTTACAGATATTATCTTACCTTGTTTATCATTTTCGTTAAACCTGTCATCAAGAATTTTGAATTCTACAAAAGCAATATCTTTTGCAAGATCACGAGAAGTAATCTGTCTTAAAATTTGTATCTTAGGCGGGATTAAGTCAGGAACTGCTTCAGCAATATTTGATGGATCACTTAAAGAACCAAAAGTATCAGAAGTACGAACTAAATAATAATAAGTTTTAGTTTTTTCAACAGAATAATCAGTAGCAGAGTTAGAAAGTGAAAAAGTGAAAAGTGAAAAATAAGAATTGTCAGTAGAACGATAGATATTATACCGAGCGAAATTTTCCGCTTGGAAATCAGGCGAATGTTCCCATAAAATTAAAACATATTCACCATAATGTTTTGCAACTAAATTTTTAGGAGGACGAATTTTTGGTATTGAAGAAACTGTCTCGCTTAAATTTCCTTTAAGAGCTTCTCCATAATAACCATCACCAGTGTCAGATTTATCAACTGCTTGGATTTTAAAGAAATATTCTATACCATTTGTTAACCCTGTGATGGTTATCTGTGAATTAGGATAACTTACCGTTGCAATATGAACAACAGAATTTTCTGTTGATGCAGTAAAATTGTATGTTGCCTGATATATACAGTATTTATCTATATCCCCAGGGTCAGGTGATGGATGTTGCCAGGAAAGAGTCACGCTTCTATTTGATGAAGTTGCTGAAATTTGAGAAGGTGGTGATGGTGGTAAATCTAATGTCCAGGCATAATTTGATGTGTTTATCCCTAAATTTTCATCTTTTGTCCATGTTGACCAGTTGTTGGAGTCGTCCTTTGCAATAATACCAAAATAATATGATGTACCAGGAGCAAGGTTTCTAACAATATAACTTACTTCTGTTTTTGGTGCAACACCTGTTGTGGAAAATTCTATGTTGTATTCATCATTTTTTGTAAAACTTGTAAAGTTAACAGTTGAATATTTTATCCTGTATAAAGCATTATTCAAATTACCTGTTTCACCATCATCTCCTGGTGATGTCCAAACAAGTTTTACTGCCCCTTCAGTGTTTGTTTGAATAGCAGTGAGGTTGGAGATTGAACAAGGTGCAGTGGTGTCAGGAATTAAATATCCAGTGATTTTAACATCGTCAAGATAATATGTTTTGTTTCCACTTCTTCTAAATCTAATGTATATATTTTGATAAGAAGATAAATCAAATGTATGCTGATAAAATCCGTTAGAAGGATAAATCATATTTATAGGTGAACCTGGTAAATTACTCCAAGGACCATTAACTGAAGTACTGTATTCTACATTAAAAGTTATAGTACTTGCGCTTGCATAAAGCCAAAATGTCATCGTCTCAGGATTTTCCAATAGTGGCGTTCTTAA
>JBKBRH010000055.1:0-7783 GCA_046292225.1 Endomicrobiia bacterium | reverse complement strand
ATTATTACTTTATTGGCATTAACTTTTCAAAATTTCTTAGCATTGATTTTAGCAGTGATAATAGATAGAGGAATAAAATTTGAAAAATTTTTTAGAACAGTATATTTTATACCACCAATACTTTCAGGAGTTGTTGTAGGTTTGGTATGGAAATGGATTTATGATGGTAATTATGGTATATTAAATACTATTTTATCATACATTGGTTTAGAAAAATGTGCAACTTCTTGGCTTTCAAATTCCAAAACTGCTTTATTAAGTGTTGCAATTGTACATATGTGGAAAGGTTTTGGTTGGGGATTTGTGATACTTCTTGCAGGTTTGCAGACAATACCAAGAGAACTTTATGAAGCTGCTTCAATTGATGGTGCTGATAGTTTTAAACAATTTTGTTATGTTACAGTACCATTGATGATACCAATATTTTTTATAGTTTCTATTTTAACAATTTTAGGGACAATGCAAATTTTTGATTTAATATATTCTATGACAAGAGGTGGTCCTGCAGGAGCTACTGAAGTTCCTATTACTTATATCTACAGGTATATGGCGAATAACGAACTTGGTTATGCAACTGCTATGGCAGTAATTTTTGGTATTGTGTTATTTTTGTTATCTATATTCCAAATAAAAATTTCAAGAAAACTTAAAAAAGTATAATTTTTTATGAGTTCTAAAGTAGAAGAAACAAAATTATCATCATATTTAATACTTTTAGCAATAGCTATAATATGTTTATTTCCATTATTATGGATGTTGTCTTCATCTTTAAAATCTCAATCTGAAATTTTTACAAACATGTCTTTGGTACCGAAACGAATTTTTTTAAAAAATTATTCTGATGCGTGGGTAAAAGGTAAGTTTGCAATTTATTTTTTAAATAGTTTAGTTTATACTGTTTGTGGTGTTTTAGGTATTTTAGCTATAACATCGTTGTGTGCTTATGGTCTTGCAAGATTAAAGATTCCGTTTAAAGATATTATTTTTCTTATTCTAATTATTCCACTAATAGTTCCTTTACCTGGGACATTTGTGCCTTTGTATGTATTACTTAAACATCTTGGATTGTTAGATACAAGAATAGGTTTAATTTTGTGTTATATAAATGGTGGGTTAGCATTTGGAATTTTTCTTTTAAAAAGTTTTTTTGAAGAAATACCAAAAGAGTTAGAAGAAGCAGCAATAATTGACGGTGCTACAAAATGGCAGATATATTTCAGAATTATGTTACCTTTAGTAAAACCTGCATTAGCAACACTTGCTATTTTTAACACTGTTGCTATATGGAACGAATTTTTGCTTGCATTGATTATTTTACAAAATCCTTTAAAGATGCCTATACAAAGAGGACTTATGGTTTTCCAAGGGACACATATTACTGAATATGGTCAGTTGATGGCTGGTTTGTCAATTGCAACATTACCTGTAGTGATAATATATTTACTGATGCAAAAGTATATAATAAAAGGTATTACAGCAGGTGCATTGAAAGGATAAAAGAAAATATAATTTTAAAAAAGTCCTCTTTTGTGTATTAAAAAAACTGGTCCAACCTATAAAAGAAAGGAGAAAAATAAATGTTTAAAAAATATAAAAAGGTTCTTTTTACAACAATATTTATAAGTACCACATTTTTTTGTTTTGCTTTAAGTTTTCAACTTTATGATTACGGGACAGAAGAAGTGGTGGATTATCAAAAATATGGGCAGTTTGTTTCTACTGGAACAAGATATTTTAAATATATAATAAAAGACAAAAAAGGTTTAGCAAAAGCAGTCGGTGAAGGTATTTTCCCAAACGAATCTGTATACGAAGATCCACAATATTTAGAATTGAAAAATTCTGGTCAGTTAGAAGGGTCACATTGGAATTTTGTAAGCCAGGATATACATTCTTTAGAAGAACATAAGAAAAATTTCTATAAATGGTCAACAGTGCAGGAAGATCCTGGTGTAAAACTTTATTACACTGCTTTAACTTTAGAAAAAGCAGCATTGAAAAAAAATCCAGTTGATTATAAATTGTTAAAACATGCAATAAAAACATATTATGCTATAGTTATACACTCGCCTAGATCTGTTGGATATACATATTGGGGAACACCGTGGTATGTAGCACCTGTTGCAATTGATAAAATCAAATGGTTATGCAAAAAATTTCCACAGTTAAATTTAGATTTAGTTGATGCATATGTTATAATAGAAAATGGACATAATGATAAAACAACAGACGATGTTTTTATTGTTTCTGCTGGAAAATTTGTTAACACTTCAGCAAATATTAAAGTTGGAGTTGATAAAACAAAAGTTAAAAAAACTGTTGGAGATAAAAATTTAGTACAACTTCTACAATATGAAAATGGACATTGGGAATTTTTTTATAAAGGAGAACCGATGTTGATAAAAGCGGTTGCATATTCTCCTGCGCCAGTTGGAACATCTCCAGATACTGGCAGTTGGAACACATATCGTGACTGGTTATTTATGGATAAAAACAATGATGGCATTTTAGATGTTTTACAAATTTGGATTGATAAAAATAGGAATAACAAAATGGACAAGGATGAAATTATTCAAGAAGAGTTTGAGTTGATGAAAGAAATGGGAGTAAACACAATAAGGTTGTATCATCATGGGCATAATAAAAATTTGTTAAGGTATATTTATGAAAAATATGGTATAAAATTTTTAATGGGCGATTTTTTAGGTATGTATGCTATAGGTTCAGGTGCTGGATGGTATGAAGGAACAGATTATACAGATCCTATACATCAACAAAATATGATGAGTTCAGTAAAAGATATGGTTTTAGAATATAAAGATGAACCATATGTTATAATGTGGGTTTTAGGAAATGAAAATAATTATGGTATCGTCGGAGATGAAAATTTTACTGGTATGGGATGTCGTGCTAAATCTCAACCTGATGCTTATTATTATTTTGTAAACGAAGTTGCAAAATATATAAAATCGTTAGATCCGTATAAAAGACCAGTAGCTATTTGTAATGGTGATTTGTTATATTTAGATTATATCGCAAAATATTGTCCTGATGTAGATGTTATAGGAGTGAATGCGTATAGAGGTGCTTATGGTTTTGGATGGAGCTTATGGAATAATATAAAAAGACTAACTAATAAACCTGTCTTGATTACAGAATATGGATGTCCTGCATATGCAAAAGGTGTTTCTGAAAAAGAAGCTGAGAAACTGCAAGCAGAATATTTAAAAGGTAACTGGGAGGATATTTATTATAATTCTTGTGGCTATGGTGTAGGTAACGCAATTGGCGGTGTTTCGTTTGAATGGGTAGATGAATGGTGGAAAGCAGGCCAACCACCTAAATATGATACTTATGTACAAGAAAAAATTGGCCAGTTTACAGGACCGTTCCCTGATGGTTGGTTTTATGAAGAATTTTTAGGTGTTTGTTCACAGGGTAATGGCAAACATTCACCATTTATGCGTCAGTTAAGAGAAGCATATTTTATGTATAAAGAATTATGGAAAAAAATGTAAGTTTTTAGATTTTATGTTTTATGTCAAAAATGGTAAGATTTTTGATTGTATAGATAAAGAAGTAATTCTAAACGGAGTAAATCTTGGTGGATGGTTGTTGTTGGAAGGATGGATCTTAGCTGGAAGAAATATCTCAGAAACAGAATTTAAAAAGAAGTTTAAAGAATTTAATGGAGAAAAAGAACTAAAAAAGTTTGAAGAAAAATTTTATAATACTTTTATTACAGAAAAAGATATAAAGTTTATAAAAGAAAATTTAAAACTAAATTGTGTTCGCCTACCTATACATTATAAAGTTATAGAAAAAAATTTTTATCTTATAAAAAATTTTGTTTTTTGGTGTAATAAATATAAACTTTATTACATTTTGGACCTCCACGCACTGCCAGGATGCCAAAATTATGATTGGCACAGCGATTCTGATGGCAAATCATTTTTTTTTAAAGAAAAAAAGTTTCAACATAAATATTTTTCTATTCTTGAAAAACTTTCATCTGAATTTAAAAACGAAAAATATCTTGTCGGATATGACATAATGAACGAACCCGTAACAAAAAATCTATCTTCACTTAAAAAAGTTTATAGTCAAGCGATTAAAATAATAAGAAAAAATAATGATAAAAATATAATCTTTCTTGAAGGAAATTTTTGGGCTACAGATATAAAACCATTCCTTGAATTTTTAAAATATGAAAATGTTTGTATTAGTATACATTATTATTATCCTATAGAGTTTACTTTTAATTTTAATAAGAGTTTAAAATATCCAAGTAGGAATTTTAATTATAATATAATTTATAAACAATTAAAAAAATATTATAACTTAGTTGGAAAAAATTCTGTTTTTGTAGGTGAATACGGAGTTAACCTTCGTTGCGAAAATAGTTGTTTTGGAGAAATACAATATTTGAAAGATTTAACAGAAATATTTAACAAGTTTAAATTTCACAGGTGTTATTGGACATATAAAACAATTTCAAACAGTATTTTTCCAACAGGAATCTTAGTTTATAATAAAACATCAGAATTTGTTTCACAACATGAAAAAATATTTGGCTGGGAAAAATATATTTATAATTGGAAGAAAATGAAAAAAGACATAATTGCAGTTTGGGAAACAAAAAATTATGTTTTAAACTCGCAAATAATTAACTCTATAAATATGAATAAAGAATAAAAGTAATAGAAAATTGACAAAATTTAAAATAGAACGTCAGAAAATTGTAGTGCGAGGCTAAAGCCTATCTTGACAATAAATCGACCATAAAAGGGTCGAACTACAATAGGTGATAGGTGAAAGCAGGTAGGTGATAGGGGAAAATAGTGAAAAAGTGAAAGAGTGAGAAAGTGAAAAAGGTTATCAGCTGATAGGTGGCAGGAGGTAGCAGGTGGTGAGCAAGTGAAAAAGTAATGTCATCCTGAGCGTAGCGAAGGAACTCATCATCCTGAGCCGAAGCCCTGAGCATAGCGAAGGGACAGCAAAGGGACAGCGAAGTGGCAGCGAAGTAATGTCATCCTGAACGCAGTGAAGGAATGTCATCCTGAGCATAGCGAAGGATCCCGTCTTTAAATTCTTCGTCTTCGAGATTCTTCGGCTTCGCCTCAGAATGACACAAAAAAATGTCTCAGAATGACAAACATAGACGAAAAGAAGGTTAGAAAAACTCCAACAAAGAATTTTTCATTTCTACTTAACTAATGGAAAAATATTTTGTATTTTAAAACATAAAACATATTTAAAGAAAGTTAACAAAATTTAAATTTTAAAGGAGGTTAAAAAATTATAGATGAAAAAAATAATTTCCAATATTTTAATTTTAACAACATTGTGTAATTATTTTTTATCTTCAGCAGAGCTTAGGTTAAATTTTAAACAGCACAATGGTATCTCTGCATCGGTAAGATCTTTGATTTTACCTGGTTGGGGACAATATTACAATGAACAAAATAAAAAAGCATATATTATTTTTGCGGCCACTTTTTTATCAGCAGGGTTATCTTATTATTTTTATTCACAAGCAGAACAAACATATAAAAAGTATGAAGAAAGAGGTTTAATAAATGATACTTTATATTCGGACTATGAAGCACAAATTACAACTGCAAATATATTTTTTGTTTTAACAATATTAAGTTGGGGATACAATGTAGTTGATGCTTATATATATGGTGAGAAATATAAAAAAATGTACGGGTTAAAATTTAAGAATAATAAGATAGTGTTTGTGTATAAGTTTTAGGTAAAATAACTAAAGGAGGTGTTATAAATTTTATGAAATATATAAAGTATGTTCTTATTATACAAATTTTTTTATTTTTTAACTTACTATTTTCTGAAGGATATACTAATTTAGATTTTACATTAAATTATGAAAACATAACCAAAAAACTTTTAGACGGATGGAAATATAATAGAGTTGGTCCTGGAGGTATAAATAAAGTATACGAAAAAACTGGTGATATAACTTCAGATTGGGAAAATTCTTCTGGGTTTAAAATTCTTACAGATTTTAATTTCTCACCATCACACAATATTTTTGTAAAATCAAGAATACTTTTTTTACCACAATATGCAGACAGGTTTTACCAAACAGTAAATGATGAACATAGAATGTTTATAGAAAACACAAAAACAAAACTTATAAATTTAGAATTAAAATATGACCATAATCTTGGATATTTAAGATACTTCAAAGCAGAAGGTCATTATCATTGGGGATACGAAGGAGATTTGTTTTCTCTTTTAAAAGAACAGTTTGATACAGAACGCTACCTCCGTGTTTCAGGACGGACAGTTCCTGAAGGTGCAGAATTAAATCTTGCATATAGAGATAAAAAACTACATCTTTTTTTAGGTCCTGAAATTATGTGGGGTTATCATGACGGAATTTATCTAAAAACAGGGTTTGATACTGATATATTAGAAAAAACATTTACTCATACAATATTTTATACTTCAGATAAACCAGAATATATAACATTTGCAAACCCACAAGAAAGAGTACAAAATATTGCTTATGTTTTAAAATTTAATACATACAAAAAAGATACTTTAGAAATCGGATTTTTATACAAACCTTTTAGATTAGATAAAGAATATAAATATGTAAAAGAAGTTGAAGAAGGAGAAGGAACTTATGCTAGTAAATATCAAATTTTTGAAGATAAAACAAAAACACAGGATGCTTTCGGAAGTTCTATACAATACACAATCTATTCATACAAAAAACTTCTTGAAGAGATAAAAATCAAATATTCATATTTAGGAGCAGTTGCTGGCAACAAACAAGAAATTTCTTTTTCTGCTTGGAAAAGAATAAATAAAAAAAGTACTTTATCAGGAGGGTTTGTTTACAGAAAACCGCTTTATGGACCACTCCCTTTGATAAAAGACATAAACGGAACAATAATTTTATCTCCAAGAGGACCTTTTGACCCGTTTTGGGTACATTGGGAAAACAGAGAAAATACAACCTTATCTTTAACTTACACTTACGATCCTACAGCACCATCTTGGTTTTACAAATATCAAGCAGATATTTTAGATTACTGGAACTTAAATCCTAACGAAGATGCAAAATTTGCTTTTGCAGTTCAAGCAAAGATAATGAATTATCCTACAAATACTGATAGATTATACTACTGGGATGAAAATGGTAAAATTGTATGGGAATCAAACAATGCAACTGGTGCATGGGCAACAAAAAGTTTATTAGGAGAGATAACTTTTTTAGGTAGATTAAGAATTTATCCTTTAAGATTAACAGGCAAAATTTCGTTTGGTGATTCGCTTGCAAAAGGTAGTTATGCTTATACAGAAGAAAATTTAAAACCAATCACGAATTTTTATAAACTATCGCTTATAACAGATATTGGCAGGTGGTGGTATATAGAAACAGATTTAGGTTTTAACATTTGGGGACCTGAAGAATGGTTTGAAACTTTTGGTGAGAGTTATGATAGGTTTTACAAATTTGCTATAACACGAAAGTTGAATATTTTTGACAACAATTTTTATATTACAGCAAGATATATTGGTGCAAGAGATGTTGATAATAAATATCTTTCGCCTGAGATTGCAGAGTTTGACGAGATATATTTTTCTTTATCAACAAAGTTTGCTTTAAAACTAAATTTTTAATAATACTGTTTATTAAGGTGGAAAGTGAAAAAGGTTATCAGGTGATAGGATATAGTAAGTAGGTGATAGTGAGAAGTGAGAAAGTGAGATAGTGAAAAAGATTGTTCAGGTGATAGGAAATAGT
>JBKBRH010000054.1:0-7817 GCA_046292225.1 Endomicrobiia bacterium | reverse complement strand
AAGGTTGAATTAAAGATTCAAATTGAGAAGCTAAGATCATATATATAACTATTATAGCTAAAATTAAAGCAAAAAAAGATGATGAAATAGATTCTCTTAATGCTAACGCTTCACCTGTAATATCTATATCTATCTCCTCTTGTTTAGTTTTAGCAATAAAATTGTTTATTACTTTTATCACTTTAGTAAACCCTTTTTTCGCATTTGCTAACACAAGATACATTCTCTGTCCTTCGGTACGTCTTATTTCTGGTGGTGATTTTACAACTTGAAGTTCACATAATTGTGCAAGTCTAATATGTCTGTTTAACAAAAATGAATAAATAGTTAAGTCAGTAATATCAGATACTTCTGTTGTATCTTTTTTGCTTAAACGAACCCTTATATCAAGCTCATCTTCTTGTTGTTTAAACTTTGTTGATACATATCCTTTAATACCTGCAAGTATTGTAGCAGAAATATCTTGTACAGACAGACCAAACAAAGATGCTCTATCACGATAAATTTCAAGTTTTAGTTCAGGTGTAGATTCTTGTGGGATAATTTTAACCCCGTATATTTCTTTCAACCCTTTTAGATATTCTGAAATTTCTTCAGCATATTTTTTTAATTTATCTATCTGTTTTCCTTTAATTTCTATAACTATTCCTCCGGCTGAACCAATCCCTGAACCAAACAATCCTTGTTGTGTAATAAATTCTGTTTCAATATTTAATGCTAAAGGTAAACTTTTTATTTTTTTATCTATTAAAGAAACTATTTTAGTTGTTTTTCTTCCTTTAGGTTTAAGCCGACAGATAATTCTTGCTTGATGTGAGCCAAGTGTTTCAATTTCAGTTGGTTTTTCTTCACCAGTGGAACCAATGTTTACTATAACATCCTTTGTTTCTTTTAAAGATAAAATAAAATTTTCTATCTCAGACACAATTTTGTTTGTTTTTTCCAGAATAGTCCCTGGCGGTAAATTAATATTCAAAATAAATTTTCTCTCATCTAATTTAGGCATAAATTCTTTTGGTATAAAATAAAATATAACTAATCCTAAAAAAATGTAAATCCATAAAACAGCATATATTTTTTTAATTGGGAAACTTAATACTTTTTTAAGCAAAGGAGGAAATTTAGTAAGTAAATTACTGATTTTATCTTTAGGTTCTTGAGATATTATTTTACTATATTTTTCTAGGTTTAACCATAAAGCTAACCTCGGAACTAAAAACAATGCTACTAAAATAGAAGAAATTAATGAAAAACTTACAGTTAAAGCTAATTCTTTAAACAACTGTCCTACTACACCTCCTACAAATACTAAAGGTAAAAAAATTGCTATAGTAGTAAGAGTAGAAGAAATTATCTCTGCTGTTACATGAGTAACAGAATTATATATAATTAGTTTTTTTTCAAGTTCAGGATTTTTAATTTTTTCTGCAAAAATTTTTTCTAACACTACTATTGAGTTATCTACTAACATACCAACACCTAACGCTAACCCGCCTAAAGACATAGTATTTATAGAAATACCGCTAAAATACATAAGTGATATAGTTGCTAATATTGCCAACGGGATTGATATAATTATAATCGCTGAAGCAACAAAATCTTTAAGAAACAAAAATAAAATAGCAAAAGCTAATATTCCGCCTTGAATTGCAGAAAAATAAATGTTAGCAAGTGCACTTTTTATAAACTCCGCCTGGTCATAAACAATTTTTATTTCCACTTCAGCAGGTAATTTAGTTTTTATAATTTCTTGCAGTTTTTTTCTGACCACTTTTGATAATTTTATTAGGTTAGTTTTTGACTGCGGATATATAGAAACTGATATGTGGTTATTGTTGTTATATCTTGAATAACCTTTAATATCTTTAATTGATTCTTTTACTTCCGCAATGTCACTTAAATATACAACATTTCTTTCTATCTTCTCTTTTTTTCTTCTATAGATTTTATATTTATCATATTCTTCTCTTCTTTCAACAGGGATAATTAGTTCTTTAATTTGTTGTATTGTTTTAAACTCGCCAATAGTTTTTACAGTATATTCTTTTTCTTCTTCTTTTATTATTCCTGCAGGATAAGTTATATTTGTTTCTCTTAATGTTCTTATTATGTCTAACAAAGACATTTGGTTAGCCAACAACCTGCCTTTGTCAACTTCTACCAAAATTTCAGTGTCGGTTCCTCCGTAAAGTTCAACTTTTGCCACACCTTCAAGCCGTTCCAACTCATCTTTTATATGTTTTTTACATAATCTTCTTAACTCTGCCATTTTCCAAGGATTATCCTGTGATGTTTTATAACTCACAGATAAATTCATTGCTTCAAGTTGAAACGGATTATATTTCATTACAACAGGTTCGTGAGCATCTTTAGGTAAACGTTCTTTTATTAAATCAATTTTTTCTCTTATTTCTAACGCAGCAAAGTTTATATCTGTTCCCCAGTAAAACTCACATATTACAATAGAAGTTCCTTCTTTAGAAATAGATACTACACGACGAATATTTTTTGCTGTACCTACTGTTTCTTCTATAATTTTTGAGATAAGTTTTTCAGCTTCTTCAGGACCCGCTCCTTCATATTTTGTAACTACAGTAATTTGTGGATAGTCAAGTGATGGGAAAAGTTCCTGAGGTAACCGTTGTAAAGAAATTATACCAAACAAAAATATACCTAAAAAGAACATAGTTACAGCAGTTGGTCTTTCAACAGGTAGTTTCAGTAACATAACATTTATAAATGAATAGTTAAAATAAAATATTTTTAAATTGATTTACTACTAATGTTTGTATGTAAAAATTTTTTACAAAAAGATATAAAAAAAGATTTAATTTTTATATTCATATTTTCAAACCAAAAATATGCTAACGGAACAAAAAATAAAACAAAAAATGTAGAAAATAACATACCACCAAAAATTGTAAGTCCAAGTGTCCTCCACATAACTGCTGTTTTGTCAGGGTTGAGTATTAATGGTAGTACACCTAAAATAGTAGTAACGGATGTCATAAGTATTTCAAGCAAGTATGTTTTTGGCGTCTCAAAAATTATCCTTAATAACTTATAATTTGTTTTTCTTATATAGATATTCATTTTTTCTACCATAACAATTGCAGAGTTTACTACTATACCTGCTAACATCATAAGGCCAATCCATACACCTAGACTTATTGGTTTTTTAAACAAAACTAAAAAAATCGCTACACCTATCACACCAAAAGGTATAGATAACATTATAACAAGAGGTTGTAGATATGATTCAAACAATGCAGCAAGTGTCATATATATTAATATTACAGTCAAACATAATGCTAAAGAAAATTGTTTTTGGTTTCTTATCATATCTTCGTAATCTCCGGAAAATTTGTAAAAATAATCTTTAGGGAAATTTAATGTTTTTAATATTTTATCCATATTTTTTATTGCAGTAGAAAGACCAACTTTTTTTCTATTAGCAGAAATTTGTATAAACCTTTTTTTATTTTTCCGCCAGATTTCTTGTTGAGTATCAAGTTTATAAATGTTAGCAATTTGGTTTACTGCAATAATATTTCCATCCGGTGAGACAAACCTTAAAGTTTTAAGTTCTTGTTCATTTTTAACACTTCCAGGCTGTAATCTACATATTGTTTCTATTTCTTTACCTTCACTACGATAATATGTAGCAACTAACCCTCTAAGTTGGCAATGTAAAGTGTTGGCAAAATACAATGTTGTAAGATTAAAAAGTCCTAATTTATTATGGTCTACATCTACAAGAATTTCTGGCTCGTCTTCACGCATTCTTATTTTTACATCGCTTAAAGATGGAATTTGTGTTAACCTTCCTGAAGATAAAAACGCAAGTTGTTTTAATGTACTATAATCATATCCATAAAAATCTACAAATACTTCTTTAGATGCCAAACTTTGTGACGGTTGGTAATACAAAAATGCTGGCATAAACTTTTCAAACTTTTTTCTAAAATCATCCATTACATATTCAACATCTTTTTTAACTTTTACTTCAATAAAAGTATGCAATTTTTCTACTTTTGAACTTACACGGTCAACCTGTGGATAAGACAACAATTCTTTTTCAATTTCTTTAACAATATCATTTGAACGTTCAATCCGTGTAGCTGGAGGGAACTGTACCCCTATACGGAAAGTGTTTACATCTGTAGTTTCAGCAAATTCTGACTCACGTGTTGTTAATATATAAAAAGAAACGGCAACAAAAAATAATGCAAAAAATATTATTTTTTTAGGTTCTCTAAATACGAACTTTAATTTGGATATAAAATATTTTACCAACTTTTCCTCCCAGAAAGGTTTTTCAAAATCTAATTTTTTAGATAATCTCAGCACAACTGGTGGAACAAAAATTATACTACCTATAAGAGATGCTAACAACGAATAAGTTATAGCTAACGCAAAAGGGATATATAATTTTTTAACTTCAGGTTCTACAAACACTAACGGTAAAAAAACAATTATTGTAGTTAAAGTTGCTGCAAGAATAGGTAAAAAAAGTTCTTTAGTAGCTTCTGTAACAACTTTTATCTTATCTTTTTCTTTTTTTGAATGTTGTGCTATATTTTCTAATATAATAATAGCGTTATCTACTAACATCCCCACACCTAACCCCATACCACTTAATGTCATAATATTAAACGAAAGTTTGCTTAGGTAAATTAATATCACAGTTATACTTAAACTTATAGGTATAATGAATATTATAACTAAAATACTTCTTATATTTTTTAAAAACACTAACAATACAATACTGACTAATATAGCACTAAATATAAGTGAAACTTTAAGTGAAGATATAGATTTTTCTATAAACTCAGCATCGTTTTTCACCACTGTAAAAATTATTTCTTTATCAAACAATTTTTTTAATTTTTCTATTTCTGTCAAAAGATCTTTTGCAACATTTAAAGTGTTAGCTGTGGTCTCTTTTTGGATATATAAAGATACCACTGAAAGAAGATTCAACCTGGAAAAAGAGGTGGGTTCATAATAAGAATCTTTAACTTCAGCAACCTCTCTTAAAGATACAACAGAACCTTTCTGTGTAGTTGCAATAGCAGTATCTTTTACTTCATTTATATTTTTATACTCGCCAGTAGCACGAATAACATATCTTTCTTCAAACTTATTAATTTCTCCTGCAGAAACAGAAATGTTACTTAAATTTATTCTTTCTATAACACTTAAGATAGGTAAATTATAACCTACTAATTTAGCATTGTCTATTTCTACTAAAATTTTTCTTTCCCTACCACCACCTATTTCTACATTAGCTACGCCAGAAATCCTAAAGAACCGTTCTTTTATTTTATCTTCTGCAATTTCTCTTAATTGTTCGGGAGTGTATATGTCTGAAGATAAAGTTAAAATCATTATTGGGACATCTGATTGTTGAAATTTTGCAATAATAGGACGTTCCATTTCACGAGGGAGTCTATGTCTTATTGTAGCAAGTTTTTCTCTAACATCTAATATTGCGAAATCTAAATTAGTCCCAGGATAAAATTTTAGTACTATCATAGATTCAGCTTCACGTGATGCAGAAATAATCTCTTTTACACCGTTTACTTCTGAAAATACTTCTTCCATAGGACGAGTGACATATTTCTCAACTTCGCTTGCAGGGACACCACCTCTTAGGTGAGATATTACACTTATTTCGCCAAACTCATAGTTGGGATAAAGTTCAACAGCAATATTTTTTATACTAAGTAGTGCAAAAACTACTATACCGAAAGATAACATTAATGTTGTGACTGGTTTTTTTATTCCTAATTCTACGATAGACATTTTTTATAGTATAAGTGAGGTTATTGAAGTTTTTGTGTTTCTATATATTCCACTAATATACCGTCAGAAAGTTCGCCTGAAGTTTCTGTAACATAAAGTTCACCTTCTTCAATTCCTTCAGTAATTACAACTGTTTTACCTATAGTTTGTCCTACTTTTATATGTCTTAGTTCTATTATACCCTGGTTTTGTTTTTGAGGTATTGGTTTTAAGATAGGCAACAACTTTGTTTCTTCACTTAAACTTATTACACTATCAAATGGAACTGCATAAACATTAGTAGCGCTAGAAATTAAAATATCCCCTCTTGCAAACATTCCTGATCTTAGAAGACCTTTGTCGTTTGGTATTCTTATTTTTACTACTACAGTTCTTGTCTTTTCTTTAACTATCGGTGATATTTCAGTAACAACACCTTTAAAAACACTATCTGGGTATGCATCACAAATAACATCTGTTTCTAACCCAAGTTGTATTTGTCCAACATCTTTTTCTGGTATTTCAACTTCAAAGTTTGCATCGCCAATACTTACAAACTTTGCAACAACATCGTTAGGTGTGACAAATTCTCCTGGTTGAACTATTATTTCTGCAAGTATACCGTTAGACGGTGCATAAAGATTTGTTTTTAAAAGTGAAGATTGGGCAAGTTGTAGTTCTGCGTATGCAGTTTCCATTCTTTGTCTTATAGCTTCAACTTCGTATTTAGTTTCTATAAGTTTAGATTCAGAGATAGCTTTAAGTTTAAACAGGTCTTCATAAACTTTTAATCTTTGTTGTGCAGAGAAATATGCTGCTTTTTCAGATTCGTATTTACTTTTTGCATAAGAAACTTTAGCCATAGCATCTTTTGTGTCAAGATAAGCAATTATACTACCTTTAGTTATTTTTGCTCCTTCTTTAAAGTTGTACTTTAACAATACACCTTCTGTTTCAAACCTGAGTTCGTTTTCCAAGGCACCTTTTATTGTTCCCATCACAGTATATTTTTGTGAAAAATCACCTTTTTTAATTTTTTCAACTTTTACTTTAACTATAGGTTTTTCTTTTTCTGTAAGTTTTTTTCTAAAAATAAAATTCTTAGTTATTATAAAACCTATTAAAAAAAATACAATACAACCAATAATAAAGAATACAAAATTTTTTTTCTCTTTAACTATACTAACCAATTTTTCTTTAAAACTTAGTAAAACTTTAAGTATATCCATCTTTTTTCTCCTCCTACTATTAGTAGTTCTGTTAACTTTTTTATGAAATTTTTATGATTTATAAAATTAGTTGTTAGGTGGTAGCAGGTAGGAAAAAGTGAGAAAGTGAAAAAGTGAAAAAGAGTAATTACTACTTCCTACCTACTAATCACCAACCACTAATCACTGAACATTCAACTCACCCATCTACGAGATTCTTCGCTTACGCTCAGAATGACAAAAAAGCAAATCTTTTTCACTTTCTTTTCCTATTCCCTACCTGCTATCGCCTGTCACCTTTCTAAGAAATTTTTTGCCACGAAAGCACGAAAATAAGAAAACACAAAAAACAGAAATTTTTAATCTTAGTGTCTTTGTGGTATTTCGTGTTTTCGTGGAAAATTGTTTTTAGTAGTTAACAATCTTTTTCACTTTCTTACTTTCCCACTTTTTCTCACTCTCCACCTACCTACTATCACCTATCACCTATCTTTATCTTTTTCACTTTCTCACTCTCTCACTAATTTTTATTTAGGCTGAAGTTTTACAAACTTAAGTTTTCCTATTTGGATTAAGACTTCTTGGTTTTTAACAAAATCTAAAATTATGTTTTCTTTAACTTTTTGTAAATTAACTTTTATTGCTTGTTGTTTAAGTAAACGTTTTGCTTCACTTTTTGAACTTACAAGGTTATAATTTACTAACAAATCTAAAAGTTCATATTTATCTTTTTTAACAAAAACTGTAGGGATATCCGTTGGAAGTTCTTTTTTTGAAAAAACTTTGTCAAACTCTTGTTGTTCTTTTTTTGCAGTTTCTTCA
>JBKBRH010000053.1:2909-7860 GCA_046292225.1 Endomicrobiia bacterium | reverse complement strand
CATCGCAGAACTAAATTTATCAGAAAATCCGCAAACACCACAAGAGACAAAAAATTTTATTCTTACAGAACCGCTCTTTTCTTCTTTTTTAATTAGCTCTTTAGGTATTACTACTACTTCATTTTCTACTATATTTCTTATTTTTTCACAAATTCCTAAAGCACTTGTGTTTTCTGTATCAGGAAAAATTACAGCAAACTCGTCTCCACCATAGCGTGAAATGATATCAGTTTCTCTTAACCTGGTTTTCAAAATGCTTGCAAACTTAATTAAAACTTCATCACCTGCATTATGCCCATAGGCATCATTTATTTGTTTAAAATTATCTATATCAAATATTGCTAAGGATAATTCTCTATTATAGTGTCTTGCAATTTTTATCTCTTCTGTTAATAACTCTTTAAAATATCTCTGTACATACAAACCTGTCAACGAATCTGTAATTGCTAATTCTTCCATATAATTAATAAGATAAATATTAGATATCGTCATACTTACATATGTGGATAACAAAGAAATTAATCTTATTGTATCTTCTGAAATATAATTCTCAGAATAACAAACTATATATCCTAAAATTTTTTGTTCATTAGGACTTTCTAATTTTATACAAAAAATTGATTTTATAACTTTTCGTTTTTGTAAATATTTTTTTAGTTGCAAATTATCACATTTTTCTTCAACCCATTGAGTTGTTTGCGGTAAATAAAATAATCCTCCTTCCTTAATACAATAATCAATTAAAATATTATCTATATTTTCTTCATCTTTTTTTATATTTTCTTCAGACAAATATAATCGAGACACAGAATTTGGTAATAAATTTTTAAAAACTTCATTTAAAAATTTTTTAAGTTGTTTTATATCATTAAATGACGATAATTTACTTACAATTTCTTCTAAAGATTTATAATTTTGTATACGCACTATATTGTTATAAATCTCTTCTTGCATTTTTTCTAAATCTATTTTTAATAAAGAAACTTCTTTTTCAAAATTTTCTTTTTTTTCTACCAATAAAGTTTTTTGTCTTTCATAGTTTTCATCAAGCTTAAAAAGTATAAAATAACTGGCAATCAGTCCTAACATTTCTAAAGAAATTAATATCCTATCGGTACTGTATGGTAAAAGCAAAATCACCACCATCCCAACAAAAACACTTAGCACCAAAGTTAATATTTCAAGGAAAGATGATTTTAAGAAATGAAATAGTATTATGTTAATAGCAAATATAGCATAAATGAAAATGATGTAATTAGGAAATTTTACCATTAACCATGCAATTAAAGGGAAAGATAACAAAACTATTATTTCAAATAAGGCAAGAAAAAAATTTTTCATAAAAAACTTAGCCGGCGGAGGGATTCGAACCCTCGCCTTCCCGCTTACAAGGCGGGTACTCTACCGCTGAGTTACACCGTCATTTTATTCATAATATTCAAATTCTACTCCTGCAATACTAACTTTATCTCCTGGTTTTATACCATATCTTTTTAACAATTTTTCAACTCCGAGTTTTTTTAGTATTTTTTGTAATCTTATTATACTTTCTTCAAGAGAAAAATTTGTTTTTAAAACTATGTTTTCAATTCTTTTATTTTTTACTATAAACAAATTATCTTTTTTTTCAATTATGACATCTTGATCATATATAAAATTCTGTATTTTTTTTATTTCATCTATAGTGTTTATGTTTTCTTTTTTAACTTTATTTAGTAAATTTACAATTTTTTTTACTAACAATTCAAGATTTTGTTTTTTAACAGCAGAGATTGATATAACTTCATATTTGTTTTTTGTTTTTTTTATAAATTCTGTGGTTATATTTTTTATATCACTTTCTTGCAATGTATCAATTTTGCTAAGTACTATTATGGTAGGCTTTTTTAATAATTCATTTGAATAATTTTTTAATTCGTTGTTGATAATTTTATATTTTTTGAAAATATTTTTAATATCTTTACTACTTATATCTATCAAATGAAGCAAAATTTTTGTTCTTTCTATATGTCTTAAAAATTCTATACCTAACCCCTTACCTTTATGTGCATTTTCAATAATTCCTGGTATATCAGATAGTACAAATTTAAAATCTTTATATACACAAACACCTAAATTAGGTGATAATGTTGTGAATGGATAGTCAGCAATTTTAGGTTTTGCTGAAGTTAAAACAGACAACAAAGTTGACTTCCCAGCGTTAGGTAAACCAACAATACCTACATCAGCAATAAGTTTTAATTCTAAAACTAATGTAACTTTTTCTCCTGGAAGACCTAATTCTGCAATTTTAGGTGCACGGTTTGTTGAAGATTTAAATGCAGCATTACCTTTCCCACCTTTCCCCCCTTTTGCTATCATTATTGTCATATAAGGTTTTTTTAAATCTTCTATAAAAACTTTTTGTCCTTCTTCATTTAATTTATAAACTACGCATCCACAAGGAACATCAATATATAAATCTTCACCGTTTTTACCATGCATATTTTTACCTTTACCGTGAGCACCATCTTGTGCTTTAAAATGTGGTTTTAATGTAAAATCGTATAAAGTTGTGATTTCTGGGTTTGCACGAAGATATACATTACCACCATCACCACCATTACCACCGTCTGGCCCACCATAAGGAACAAATTTTTCTCTTCTAAAACTTACACAACCATTACCACCTTTACCAGCTTCTACAAAAATTTTTACTTTATCTATAAACATAAATGATTATCTGGCAAGTTTAAATATTTAATTTTTATTATAGAGAGGTATAACTTCTACAATTTTTTTATTTTTGTTTAGATATTTAAAATTTACCTTACCATCTATTTTAGCATGAATAGTAAAATCTTTACTTAGATAAGTGTTATTACCAGGTAAGAATTTTGTTCCTCTTTGTTTTAGAATTATCTGTCCTTTTTTAACTATTTGAGAACCAAAAACTTTTACACCTAAATATTTAGGGTTACTGTCTCTACCATTAGTTGCATGTGCCATACTTTAAATTCCTCCAAATAATATAAGTTCTGTTAACTTTCTTTATGAAATTTTATCGTTTTTGAATTATTTAAAAATTTTTTATTCTATCCTTCTCTTTTACTTAAATGATGGTCTAAAACTAACAATGTACTAAATGAATCTTTTATTTTCTCAAGTTTTTTAACAATTTCTAAAGTTTGTGCTTCTTCTTCTACTTGTTCTCTAACAAACCATTGTAAAAAATTTTCTGTTTTATAATCTTTTTCATTCTTTGAAAGATTAAGAATTTCATAAACAAAATTAGTAATTTTAGTTTCATGTTCATAAGCATCTTTAAATACTTCTAAAACAGAACCCCAGGTTGTTTTAGGTTTTTCAATTTTTGTCAATATTACTTTACCACCTGCTTCAATTATATAATCAAAAAATTTCATTGCATGTGTTATTTCTTCTTTTGCTTGAACTTTCATCCAGTGAGCAAAACCTTTAAAGTTCTCAACTTCAAAATATGCAGCCATTGATAAATATAAATATGCAGAAAAAAATTCTCTGTTTAATTGGTTATTTAACTCTTTTTCAATATTTGTATTTATCATAAACTTTAAAAACCTCCTTTAAACTTTACATAAAATTTATAAAAAATAGAACTTTAAAAGTTTAAAAATATAATTATTTAACAAAATAAAATATCAACTAACTTTTATTGCTTCTGTAGGACAATTTTGCGCTGCTTCTTTAACTTTTTCTTCATATTCTTGAGGCACATCTTCTGATTTTACTACTGCAGTATCTTCACCCATTTCAAACACTTCAGGACAAGTATCTACGCACAAACCACACCCTGTGCATAAATCTTTATCTATTTTTACCTTCATACTTTTTTGTCCTCCTTAAAAATTAATTTAAAAATCTTTACAAATACAAAAATTTTCTATTTCCTTATTTTCACAAATTTATTTTTCTTAAAAAAGTAGGTTTATAAAATATAATAATTTTTGTCAATATAATAATACAAAAATTTTTCTTTAATCACAAATTCTGGCAAATATTTATAAAAATCAAAATTTTGATTTAAACAAACTTTAAAATCATATTTGTTTTTATAAACATCATAAATTTTTTCAACGAATTTATCAATTATATCTTTTCTTTCCTGGTTTAAATTTACTAAATAATCTGAATTCAAAATTTCACTAACACCTTCAACTTTAGTAGAAACAACTATTTTTTTTAAAGCCAAGGCTTCTAAAACAACATTTGGAGAACCTTCCCAATAAGAAGTTAACAAAAATAAATCGCAAGCATTAATATAATCATAAACATTTTCTTTATAACCTAAAAATTTAACATAATCTTCTACTTGCAATTTTTTAGTATAATTTAAAAGATCTTCATACTCTTCTCCATCACCAATAACAGCAAATAAATATCTAAAATTTTTATATTTTATTTTTCCAGAAAAACTCTTTGCTATCTCTATCAACAAATCATACCCTTTCTGTCTATGTAGTCTTCCTACCGAAACTACTAAAAAATCTCCTTCTTTAAGTGCTAACTCTTTTTTTATTTCAGAAGAAGAAAATTTAATTTTTATATCATTTAAATCAATCATATTTGGTGATATAACTATCTTTTTTTCATTAAATTTATGTTCTTTAATTACAAATTCTTTTGTTTCATTTGAGTTAGTCCATATTTTATCTACAAGAAAGTCTGTAAATCTTAAAAATTTTATCTGCCACAATTTTTCTTTCTCTACTACACGTTCAGAACAAAAAATTTTTGTCTTAGGAAAGACAACCTTTACAAACCTTGACAAAAAATTTGCTTGAAATAAAAAACTATGGACAATCTGTGGTTTATATTTTAAAATTAAATAAAAAAATTTTATTAAACTATATGGTAATAAAAAAAATGTTAACAAAGACGTTTTTGTAGGCATATCTAAATGATATATTTTAACACCTAAAGAACAAATTTT
>JBKBRH010000053.1:0-2809 GCA_046292225.1 Endomicrobiia bacterium | reverse complement strand
ATTGTTATATTGTTTAGGTAAAGATCTCAAAATATAATAAAGATTTTTCTGTGTTCCTCCATAATCAAGCGAAGTTAAAACATAAAAAATTATTATTTTATTTTTTTGTTTCAACACGTTCAATATATTCTCCTGTCCTTGTATCTATTTTTACAATATCACCTATCTCAATAAATAACGGTACAGAAACTTCTGCTTTTGTCTCTAAAGTAGCTGGTTTCATAACATTACTCACACTATCACCTCTTATTCCAGGAACTGTATGTACAACTTTTAATTCTACAGAAATAGGCAGTTCTATCCCCAAAAACTCTTCATTTAAATATAACCCTTCAACTTCCACACCTTCTTTAAGAAACTTTACTGCTTCACCAACCTGTTGTTTAGGAACATGTATTTCTTCAAATGTCTCCATATCCATAAATACTAAATTATCTGCTGCTTGGTACATGTATTGCTTTTTTTTTCTAACCAAATCTACTAACTCAAATTTTTCTCCAGATTTAAATGTTCGTTCTATAATACTTCCAGTACGAACATTTTTTAATTTTGTCCTCATTACAGCACCACCTTTGCCTGGTTTGTGATGTTGATACCATATGATAGAATATATTTCTCCATCAACATTTATACACAAACCTACTTTGAAATCAGAAGTATCAATAGTAACCATAATATCCACCTCCTTCTCTCAAAAGTTCTGTTAACTTTCTTTATGTTTTATTGACGGTAAAATTAAAAAAATGATAAATGTGAGTTTCTTCTCCAAAAAACACAACAAATTTTAACACAAAAATCCCGTAGCCAACACTTAAGGGTCAGCTACGAACTCTTTTTCACTTTCTCACTCTTTCACTTTTTCACTATTTGCTATCACCTACCACCTATCACCTGATAACTTTTTTCACTCTCTCACTTGCTTACTTTTTCAATGATTTTATTAATTTTTAACTAGTTTTTTAAAAATATTATAAAAATTTTTTAAGTCAATATTTCTGTTTCGTAATTCACTACAATATCATCTTCTATTCTCAACCCAAATTTTCTATTAAAATATATTCCTGGTTCTATCGTAACAACCATATTTTCTTGTAGCACAACATCATTTTTAATAGTTATCTTTGGTAATTCATGAATTTCTAATCCCAATCCGTGACCTGTACTGTGAAGATAATTTTTTTCTAAATTTAACTTTTTAAAATAATTTCTTGCATAATTATCTATATCTTTTACTTTCACTGAAGGTTTACACATTGAAATTAAAATTCTTTGTAAATCTTTTAATTTAATATACAAATCTTTCACCTTTGTATTTTTCTCAACATTAAACATTCTTGTTATATCACAACAATATCCACGATATTTGCAACCTAAATCTATCAATACTAAACTATTTTTTTTAAATCTCTTATTTGTAGATATATGATGTGGATACGAAGTGTTTTCGTCAAATGCTACAATCGGAGGAAACGCTGTTTCAACTTTGTAATCTAAGAACTGTTTTAGAATAAAATTTTTAACTTCAACTTCTGTAATTTGTGGTTTAATAAATTCTTTTGTTTTGTTTAGCACTTTTTTACAAATTTCTACTGACTTTTTTATTTTATCAATTTCATTTTTACTTTTTATCATCCTAAAATTTTCTATCAAAGAACTAAATTTTATTATTTTCGAACATTTTTTTAACAAGTCATAAATTTTTAATGATAAATTTTTATCATCTATCAACAAAATTTTATTTACAAAATTTAATTTTGATATTTGCTGTTCTAAATCTGAACCAACAACTATTTCAATGTCTTTAAAAAATTTTTTAACCTGGCCAAAAATCATTAAAGAAGTCAAAATTTTAATTTTATTTTTAGATATTGCTAAAGAATATCCGTCTAAATTGATTCCTGTAAGATAAAACAAGTTATAATTATTTAATACTAACAAAATTTCGTTTTTGTCAAGATTTTCCTGTATTAGGTTTATCTTTCTTTTATCCATTGTTGAAGGAAAGAAATGCTTTGCAGAATAGAATTTTTGTCAATATTTTCAACAGTTTTTACTTCTCCAACCTGTATTGGTAAAGCAAACCTAAAATTTTTCTGATATACTTTTTTATCATATTGTATAACTCTAAAAATTTTTTCTTTTGAAACTTTTAGTAATGTTTTATCAAATTTTTTACTTTTGAGATAATTTTCAACTAAACACATAATTTTTTCAAATTCATCATCTGGCAAAATTTTCATTTTATAAGACAAAAAACTTTCTGCAATTAGTCCTAAAATTACAGCTTCTCCATGAGAATAAATTTTATATTTTGTTGTTGTCTCTATAGCATGAGCAATTGTATGTCCTAAATTGAGTTTTTCTCTTAAACCTAAAATCTCTTTCTCATCTTTTTTAACAATTTCAAGTTTTGTTTTTATACACTCAAAAATTATATTTTTAAAAAATTTGCTGTTTATAATATTATCAGATAAAGAAAAATTATTTTTAAAGTTTAACAAATTATAAATTTTTTTGTTTATTATCGCATATTTTAAAATCTCTCCTAAACCATTATAAATTTCTTTTTTAGGCAGAGTTTTTAATAATGTTGGGTCACAAAAAATCATTTTCGGTTGGTAAAAACTTCCAATTAAATTTTTCCCTTTATAAAAATTTATTGCTGTTTTCCCACCTACGGAAGAGTCAACCATTGCAAGCAAGGTTGTTGGTATTTGCACATAGTTTACACCACGCATATAAGTTGAACAAACAAAACCTACTAAATCTCCTAAAATACCTCCACCAAAAATTAAAATCAGACATCTTC
>JBKBRH010000052.1:0-8003 GCA_046292225.1 Endomicrobiia bacterium | reverse complement strand
ATTTTTCATATTTTCTTTTCTTAAAACTACCCCACCACCTGTAGAAATAACTCTTTTATCTTCTTTTGAAACTTTTTCTACAACTTGTGATTCTATATCTCTAAAATATTTTTCTCCATAACAAGCAAAAATTTCAGAAATTTTTAACCCTACAAATTTTTCTATAATTTCGTCTGTATCAATATATCCAAAATTGATCTCTTTTGCTAAAATTTTGCCTACAGATGTTTTACCTGTACACATAAAACCAGTAATTACAATATTCATAAAATTTAAAAATTTTTAATCTCTTTTAAATAATTATTATAATTTTGTTTTATTTCTTTTAAAGAGTCGCCACCAAATTTGATTTTAAACTCATTTGCTAAACATATTGCTAACATGGATTCTGCTACAACACTACAAGAAGCAACTGCAAAAATGTCACTTCTTACTATATCTGCTGTATTAGATTTTTTAGTTTTTATATTCACACTTTTTAACGGATTATACAAAGTGGGTATTGGTTTCATTGTACATTTTAATATTATCGGTTCTCCATTAGATATTCCACCTTCAATACCTCCAGCATTGTTTGTCTTTCTATAAAAACCTTTGCTTGGTAAATAAAATATTTCATCATGTACTTGTGAACCAAAAAAACAAGAATATTTATTGCCTAAACCTACTTCTACAGATTTAACTGCTGGAATTGAAGAAAGATAATACATAATCTTTGCGTTTAACCTATCACACCATTGAGTATAACTTCCTAACCCAACCACAACATTTAAAGCAAAAACTACAAACTCACCTCCCACAGTATCCTTTTTTTCTTTTGCTTTATCTATTATCTCAATAATTCTTTTTTCTTTTGTTTTGTCAGGAAATCTTACTACAGACTTCTCTGCTAAATTAAAATATTTTAGTAATATTTTTTTATTAGAAGTTATATAATCACCTTCAAATTCTATATTATTGACTTTTACAACAAAAGAACCTATTGTTATAGAAAAATTTTCTAAAAATTGTTTACATATAGCTCCTGCAACAACTCTTCCAACAGTTTCTCTTGCTGAAGATCTTTCAGAAATATCTTTTAAATCGTATCTTAAAAATTTTAATGCACCAGTAAGATCTGCGTGTCCTGGCCGAGGAGTTAACAAATGTTCTGAAAGCCCCCCTTCTATAAAATCTTTTTCTCTATAATCTTTGTTATACACCAAAATACAAATAGGTGAACCTATCGTCTCAGAATATCTTATACCTGAGATAATTTCTATTTTATCTTCTTCAAAAATTTGTCTATTACCTCTACCATAACCTTTTTTCCTTCTTAACAGTTCATTTTTAATTTTTTGTTCAGAAATTTTTAATCCTGCAGGAATACCATCTAAAAATACAGATATTGCTTTATTATGTGACTCTCCCGCTGTATAAAATCTTATCATAAATCCTCCAATTATGTTTATGTTAAATTCTTACTATAATTTTTAAGAAATTAAACACATAATTATAAATTTAATTTCATAAACTACACAACCTACTACATATAAAAATTTCCTCCGTCCCCGTTTTTGCTCGTTTTTAAAAAATTTTATCAATTTCTTTTATTGTTTTTACAAAAACTAAATCTAAATTTTTTTGTTCTAAAAAATTAGAATTCACATTTTTCTTATTCTCATACGGAAGAAAAACTTTTTTATATCCTAGCTTATATATTTCATTTATTCTTTCATTTATAAAACTTATAGCACGAATTTCTCCGGTAAGCCCTATTTCTCCTAAATATACACATTTGCTATTTACAACAATATTTTTATGAGAAGAATAAAGAGCTACAACTGCAGGTAAATCTATAGCTGTTTCTTTTGTTTTTAATCCAGACACAATATTCAAATATACATCTTCATAAACTAAACTTACACCTGTATATTTTTCTAAAACAGAAATTAACAACATAGCACGGTTATAATCTATCCCTGAAACAACTCTTCTTGGTTGCGGAAAATACGATTTTGTAAGCAAAGCCTGAATTTGTGTAAGAATTGGTCTTGTTCCTTCTACTACACAAGTTGTCACAGTACCTACTAAATTTTCACTATGTTGAATAAAAAATTCAGAAGGATTAGTTATTTCTTTAAGTCCGTCATAATTCATCTCAAATATTCCAACCTCAGATGTTGAGCCAAATCTGTTTTTATAAACTCTTAATATACGATAATTTTGTGTTGTTTCTGATTCAAAATATAAAACAGTATCTACCATATGTTCTAAAAGCTTTGGTCCTGCGATATCACCTTCTTTTGTTATATGTCCTAAAATAAACACAGTAATATTTTTTGTTTTAGCCAATTTAATAATCTCTGCTGTGATACCACGAATTTGCGCAACACTACCTTGAGGACTTGGTATAAAATCAGAGTTTATTGTTTGGATAGAATCCATAATCACTACATCAGGCAAAATTTCTTCTATAGCTTTAGAGATATTTTCTAAACTTGTTTCTGAAATCACAAAAATGTTATTATTTTTTATATTTAATCTTTCAGCCCTTAGCTTTATTTGTTGTAACGATTCTTCTGCAGAAACGTATAAAATTTTGTAATTCTCACCTACAAGATTTTTTTTAGAACCAATTTTTTCTGCAACCTGTAACATCAAAGTTGACTTACCCACACCTGGTTCACCTCCAACCAAAACTACACTACCAACGACAATCCCTCCACCCATTATTCTATCAAATTCAGTTATGCCTGTTATTATTCTATTTTCCTTATCATTATAAGAGATTTCGTTTAATTTTTTTACTTCTGATGTAAAATCTGTAATTTTATTTTTTTTAAGATTTGGTTTAAATTCTGTAAAACTATTCCAACTACCACATTCAGGACATTTTCCTAACCATTTTAAACTTTCATGCCCACACTCTTTGCAGACAAAAAAAATTTCTTGTTTTTCTTTTTTCATAAATTTTACTTTTGCTATTTTTCAATATAATAAAAAAAATTTTAACAAATCCTTTTGTGCCTTATCGATAAAGTGAAAACACAAACTAATCCCTTCTTTATAGATGGTAAATGTTCATTAGTAACCTTTCTCACTCTTTCAATTTCTCACTATCGCCTACCTGCTACCACCTATTACCTGATAATCTTTTTCACTTTCTCACTTTTTCACTCTTCCCCTTCCCACCTACCTGCTTTCACCTGCCACCTCTCTTTATCTTTCTCACTCTCTCACTTTTTCACTGTCCACTATCACCTACCACCTAAAAGTGGTATATACTTAAATTTTTAACAACTCTATAAATGTTTCCTTAGGAATTTCAACAGAACCTATTTGTTTCATTTTTTTCTTCCCTTCTTTTTGTTTCTCTAACAACTTTCTTTTCCTTGTAACATCTCCTCCATAACATTTTGCCAAAACATCTTTTTTAATAGCAGGAATATCTTCTCTGGCAATAATTCTTCCTTGAGATTTTACCTGCAAAGGTATGGTGAATAAATGTCGTGGAATTGTTTTTTTTAATTTTTCTAAAATCTTTAAAGCAATATGATATGCTTTATCTTTATGTGTAATATAACAAAAAGAATCGACTACTTCGTTGTTCACTAAAACTTCTAATTTCACAAGATCTGATTTTTTATATCCTATTTGTTCATAGTCAAATGAAGCATACCCTTTTGAAACCGACTTTATTGTATCAAAAAAATTTGTAATTATTTCTGCTAAAGGTATTTCAAAAGAAACTATAACACGATTTTCATCAATAAAATCTTGGTGTAAAACTTCTGCTCTAAACATTTTACAAGTTTCAATAACATTACTTAAAAATTCTAATGGAGTCACAACTGTAGTTTTAGTCATCGGTTCATAAACTTCTAAAACTTCGCTATAGTCAGGAAAATCTGTTGGTGTATCAACTATTATTTCTTTTTTATTTTTAGTGATAACTTTATATTCTACATTAGGCAAAGTAATTATTATGTCTAAATTATATTCTCGTTCTAATCTTTCTTTTACAATATCAAGATGTAATGAACCTAAAAATCCGCAATGAAATCCACCTCCTAAAACTTTTGATGATACAGGTTTAAAAGATAATGAATAATCAGTAAGATGTAACTTTTGTAATGACGATTTTAAATCTTCGTAATCTTTAGGACTTAAAGGATAAATACTTGCAAAAACATACGGTTTTATTTCTTTAATTTGTGGCTTTTGAATTTTTGTTATGTCAGCTTTGGGTTCTATTATAACATCTCCTATCTTTATAGTATGAATATCTTTGATGCCAGCAACTATATATCCAATCTCTCCAACAGACAACTTTTCTGCAGGTGTTAGGTTTAGTTTTATATATCCTAATTCTTCAACTTTATAAATCTTCTCTTCTTGTGAAGAAAAAAATTTAAACTCACTACCTTTTTTAACAACACCACTTAATACTTTAACATACATAACTACATATCTAAATGGATCATAATATGCATCAAAAACAAGACAACTTAAATTTTCTGTTTCGTTATTAACTTTAGGTGGAGGTATAAGATTAACTATACTTTCTAAAACTTTTTTAACACCAAAACCTGTTTTAGCACTTACAAGTAATGGTGGTATATCAATAATATTCAAAAATTCTTTAATTTGTTTTTCAGTCATTTCTATATTTGAATTTTGCAAATCTACTTTGTTTATTACAGGAATTATTAGCAAACCTGCCTTTTGTGCTAAAGTAGCATTCGCTAATGTTTGTGCTTCAACACCTTGTGTTGCATCAACTACTAACAAGGCTCCTTCACATGCATTTATAACTCTTAAAACTTCGTATGTAAAATCTACATGGCCTGGTGTATCAACAAGATTTAAAACATAATTTGTGTTGTTATAGTAATATTCCATCCTTATTGTTTTAGATCTTATAGTAATTCCTCTTTCTCGCTCTAAATCCATACTATCAAGAACCTGTTGTTGCATTAATCTTTGAGGTATAGTATTAGTATATTCTAACAATCTGTCAGCAAGAGTTGATTTACCATGATCTATATGTGCTATTATACAAAAATTGCGTAAGTTTTTCATAAAAGGTAATCAATTTTTTATGGAAAGAAA
Organism: Endomicrobiia bacterium; assembly: GCA_046292225.1. Lineage (GTDB taxonomy): Bacteria > Elusimicrobiota > Endomicrobiia > DTEH01 > DTEH01 > JANXDG01. The sequence goes on along the minus strand of JBKBRH010000052.1, from coordinate 2,909 downwards.
TTATTTTTTATTCTTTAAGAAGGCGAATTATTTTTTCTTTACAAGATGTCAAAATTTCATCTACAACTTCTTTAGCTTCAGAACGATTTATACTTCTTACTGCTTTTTTAATTTTTAAAACAGTTGCCGGCGGTACACTTAATTCATCAACACCTACACCTACAAAAAATTTTGTAAACAACAAATCAGCAGCCATCTCACCACATACTGAAACAGGTTTCTTCTTATTATGAGCAGAATCTACTATACATTTTATTAATCTTAAAATAGACAAATGTAAAGGATCATAAAGTTCTGCAACATTTTCATTAAACCTATCTACAGCAAGAGTATATTGGATTAAATCGTTTGTACCTATTGAGATAAAATCAACATAATTTATAATAACATCACAAGTTAATGCAGCAGACGGTGTTTCTATCATAGCTCCAATAGGAATATTTTTATCAAAATCTATTTTTTCATTCTTTAACTCCTGTTTTACTATTTCGACAAGTTCTTTTATTTCTATAACTTCTTTTATATCAGCTACCATTGGAAACATAATCCTTACATTTTTCTTATACGAAGAACGTAAAATTGCTCTTATTTGCGTTTTAAATATATTTTTATATTTCAAAGCTAACCTTACCCCTCTTAAACCTAAAGCTGGGTATTGTTCTGGAACAACACCCTCTAACCCAAGCTGAGAAAGTTTATCTGCTCCTAAATCAAATGTTCTTATTGTAACATAATATGGATAAATTTTTTCTGCTACATATTTATAAATTTTGTATAAATCTTCTTCAGAAGGTAATTCGGTATTATCTATATAATGATATTCTGTCCTAAACAAACCAATTCCTTCTGCTGAAGAATTTATAGCTTCTTCAACTTCCCTATGAGAATCAATATTGCACACTAAAGTTATTCTATGATGATCTATAGTTTCTGAAGGTAAAGATTTTAATTTAATCAAAAATTCTTTCTCTTTAACAATTTCTTCATACTTTTGTTTATATTTCTTAAATACATCTAATTCAGGATTTAATATTACTAAACCATTATATCCATCTATTATAATATCATCACCATCCTTGATATCTTGTGATGTAATATTTTTAAGTCCAACAACAGCAGGTATTTCCAACCCTTGCGCTGCTAAAGCAATATGAGATGTTTTCGTCCCTACATCTATTGCAAAACCAGGACATTTTTGTTCTTTAAGTATAATTATATCATGTGGGTTTAAAGTGTGTGCAACAACAATACTTTCTTTAGTAACCTTTGACAAATCTTTCCTTTGTTGACCTATAAGGTTTCTAAGAAGTTTTCTGCCAACATCTCTAATATCTGTAACTCTTCCTCGGAAATACTCATCCTCTACTCTTTCAAAAGATTGTATCACACGGTTTAATGCAACACTTAACGCATACTCTGCAGAAAAAAATTCTTCTTCAATCATCCGTACCAAATCACGAGTTAAAAGCTGGTCTTCCAAAATAGCAACATATGCCTCTACTAAAGCTATATGTTGTTTACCTAAAACTTTTAAAATTCTTTCCTTTGTATTCATCAATTCTTTTTTAGTAGCATCTAAAGCCTCTTTATATTTCATCATTTCTCTTTTTACAGCATCTTTAGTTATTCTTCTTATAGGAATAATTAAATCTTCTTCTCGTTCTAACAAAAACACTTTACCTATACCAATACCTTCACATGCTGATATACCTTTAAAAACTTTTTCTTTTTTCATTATATTTGTTCTGTATAAAATTTGTTTTCAATTAAATCTTTTATTTCTTTAATTACTTGTTGTTCATCTTCACCATCAACTACTACTTTTATTTTTTCACCACAAGCAACTGCTAAAATTAATATTTCAAGAATACTTTTTCCATCTGCTACTTCATCTCCTTTAAAAATTTTTATTGACGATTTATATTTTGACATCCTTTTAACAAACTCATTTGTAGGTTTTGCATGTAACCCTAATGTATTTTTTATAACAAATTCTTCTTCTATCATCTCAAAATAACTAAAATTAAAAAGTTTAGAATTGCTATAGTGTAAAATATAACAACCTCTGCGTGTTTCCTACTCATAAACAAACTTAACAAAATATTTGACCAAAACATAAATATTAATTTAATATCCTTTAAAGAACTGCTGTATACAAACGAACTTATAAGCAAAATTATAACTCCTATATTTCTTATAACCTGTACAATTTTCTGTAATTCAAACTTTGCTAACTTTTGGATAATATCTTTACTATAATGATATCCAAAATAAATACCTAAAAACCTAAATGGCAAATGGCCAACAAAATTATATATTATCAAAAAAAATAAAATAACAAACCATACATTTACCTTAAGATAAAAATTTTTACCATATAAAAAAAGATATGACAAAACCAACATACCACAAAACACCCTCCAAGTTGACCATATTAACCTATCTCCAATTGCAGCAATTGGTCCACTGAGCATCGTCTTTGTTCTTATTACTTCTTGTGAATCAATTAATCCTTTAGAATATTCTTCTTCTTTTTTTATTGTAATACCTATTAATAAACTTGCTAAATAAGGATGTGTGTTAAAGAAACCAAAATGTGCTTTTATACGTTCTGCAACTTTAAATTTATCTTTGTACAAATTTTTAAGAAATGGTATTATAGTAAATGCAAATCCTACATTTTGCATACGTTCATAATTCCATAAACTTTCTAAAAAAAATGATCTTAAAAATGTTATAATAAGAATCTTAAAGTTCATCTTTCTGTGAAATGAGATAATCCTATCCCAACACCTATTGATGGTAATAAATAAATTAAATCATTAGTGACTAAATTTAATTCTGTAAATGTTTTACACATCAATACCGCTATAGAACCTACTACCGGAAAAAATATCAAATAAAATAGT
>JBKBRH010000051.1:0-8394 GCA_046292225.1 Endomicrobiia bacterium | reverse complement strand
ACAATTGCAACATCAGGTGCTTGAAGTAACAAAAATAAAAGTGTTAAAATTAATCCCACTGCACCTAAACTTACTACCGAAGATAATAAATCTTTAATCTCTAACGCTACTAATGCAGCAATTATCATTAAAACTATAAGTAGTGATATTATGAATTCCATATTTTTTTATGATGAAAATTAATAAAAGAATTAATATTCCTGTAAACACAAATGATAAATAAAAATGTAAATTTCCATTGTGTAGAATAGATAATTTTTCACCAGTTTTAAAAACAACTTTTTTGCCAAATATATATATATCAAACACTTCAAGATCAACAATTTTTTTAGTTATCAATGCTAATAAAGATATGATACCATAAAACCAATTATAAAAATCTAACAATTTTTGTTCTGCAAAATGATATATAACACTAAAAGGATAAGTTTCAACAATTGTGAGATAAAAATCTGTTGCTGGGATATTAGAATTTTCTAGTTTTTGTTCTTCTCCTAAAAGATAATTTTTAACTTTTCTTGGTTTATTTACAAATGACATATAAATTATAAAACCTAAAATAAAACCTACAAATAAAATATAGAAACCAACTTTAGAATTCCAATCACCAATTAACGAAAATTCTTTAATGTTTAACATAGGTTTAACCAATTTTTCTATAGGTATTTCGTAAGTGAATATACCAAAAATTAAACATAAAATTGCTAAAATTCCCATAGAAAAAATAGAATAAAATTTTTCTTTTTGCAAATTGTTAGATTGTTTTGATTCTGATAGAAATATAGAATGTATAACTTTGATAAACGATGCTAATGTTAAAGCACTACCAAACATAGCAATTATTAATGTTAAAATACTTACTATAGATTTTGTAGAAAAAATTTTTTCTACAATTGCTTGATATATAATCCATTTTGAAAAGAAACCGTTAAATGGAGGTATGCCAGAAATAGATAAAGCAGCAATTAATGTGAAAACAAATGTATAGGGTAGAATTCTTGCCAAACCTTTAGGTGATGAAAGATCAACATTACCTGTAGTTTTTTCCACTATGTCTGAAGATAAGAAAAGCAATGTTTTATAAATTGTATTATTAACCATATGAAAAATTCCGCCTATTAATCCTAATGTTGTACCTGTTGATATACCTAAAATTATATATCCTACTTGAGATACAGAATGGTAAGATAACAATTTTTTTAAATTATGCTGGTTTATTGCCATAAAGACAGCAATGATAATTGTTAATGCTCCTATCAACATTAAAAATGTATTCTGTTTAAATATAAAAATATCTTTCAATATTCTTACTAACAAATAAAATCCGACAATTTTGTCTATAGCAGCTATTAAGTACCCGCTTAACGAAGAAGGAAGTTTTTCTGATGTATCAGGTATCCAATTATGAAGAGGTATACTCCCAACTTTACCTAAAGTACCAATTATTAACAAAGTATACATTAAAGGATAATTATTTGGTTCTATATTGAAACTTCCAATTGTATATTTTTTTGTATAAACCATCAACAGTATCATACCAGTAAACAAACAAAAATCTGTGATACCTAATGTAATAAGTGTTTTTGTTGCAGTTAAATATTCATCAGTTTTTGTTGTAAATCTTATCATAAAATATACAAGAATACCCAAAATTTCCCAAGAAATTAAAATTACTATAAGATTTTTTGACAAAAATAAAATGTTTGTAAACGAAAGAATTAAAAATATAAAAGAAAAATAAATATTTTCTTTAACATTTTGGCTGACATTTTTTGAAAATAGAATAACAACGAATGTGAAAAAAGTTGATAATAAAACATTTATAGATGAAACAATATCGTTTGATAAAATTATGTTTAAGTTCAATATATTTACCCAATTGATCACAATTTCATTTTTTGAAAACAATAATAAAACACTACTTATTAAACACAAAATTGTAATAATCAAACTTAACCAGTACAATTTTATCCTTTTTAAAAAAATTAAAACCAAACCTGTAATTAAAGGTAATAATATGTTTATTAAAATCATATTTTTTAAATCTTTATAAAATTTAAAATTATATTTGGTAAAAAACCAAAACCTAAAGAAAGTAAGGTTAAAATCATTACTACTACAACCATAGTTGAAGATTGTTCTTTTACATCAAATTTTTTTTCTCCTAAAAACACATAATTGTATAATCGTATCACATATAACAAAGTCAACACTGCACCTATAATAGCAAACAAAGTTGTAGTTAACCTATTTGTTTCTATAGCACCTTTTATTATAAAAAACTTACCCCAAAAACCTCCTAAAAGTGGAAATCCAATTATTGAAAAACCGCAAATTAAAAAACATATTGAAGTTAAAGGCATAGTTTTTGATAACCCACCTAAATTATATATATTTCTTTCATTAGTATTATGTTCAACTATTCCTGCAGACAAAAATAATCCAGCTTTTGCTACTGCATGAGATACAATATAAAACACAGCACCAATTATACTTGTTGCAACATTTATTGCAAAACCTAGAAATATATACCCTAATTGAGATATTGTAGAATATGCTAAAATTCTTTTTATATCTGTTTCAACAAAAGACATAAATCCAGCAACTAATATAGTAACAAGAGAAATTGTAATCTCAAATTGTTGAAATTCTGGTAAAACTTTGAATGTAAAATCAAACAATCTTCCAAAAGTATATACTCCAATTTTAACAAGGACAGCAGCATGTAATAAAGCTGTTACTGGCGTAGGTGCAACACCTGCATCTGGTAACCATATATGAAAAGGTAATTGTGCAGATTTTGCTATCATACCAAAAATTAAAAATAATGCTAACAGGTCAGAGATTTGTTTTCCTTTTAAATCAACTAAATTAAAACTTCCTTTTTCTATATAAACCATCACAATACCAAGTAACATTAAAGTTGAACCAAGAAAAGTTACAAGGAATGCTTTGTTCCCTTTTGACAAATGGACATTTTTTTTGTAAAAACTAATCAATTGCCAAGAACAAATTGAAGTAATCTCCCAAAATATATAAGTTACTATAAAATTCCCACTGAATATAATCCCTAACATTGATCCAATAAATAATGTTACATAAAAATAATAATCATTTTGTTTTTCATAATGAGACATATAATCAAAAGAATAAATAACTATCAACAATCCAACTAAAGTTGAAGTTAATGCCATTATTACAGCATAACTATCAACTATAATAATATTCCAATTTTTAAAAACAAATGATAGAAAATTTGTTTCAATATTTCTAAAATATCGAAAAACTAAATCTAAAATAGCAAAGAAACTCAATGTTATGCTTGAGAAAGAAAATATCCTAGATAATTTATTATCTTTAAAAAGTTTACTTAAAAAAGCTCCTATAAATAGAATTATGTAAGAAGAAATTATTATTACATTATTTTTCATAATTGTTGTCTTAATTTCTCTGTTTTTTCTTGAGATAGTTTTATTAAATCTTCCCAATTTAAATTTAGTTTTTTGTTATTTATATCTACTATAGTTGTTCTTTCAGTACAACAATAACACGGATCTACTGCAGCTAAAGTTATAGCAGCATCAGAGATTGTTTGTCCTACAGCTGCAACTTTATTTGATGCAACATTCATATACGACGGAGCACGAATTTTGTGTCTTATAGGCCTGTTTGACCCGTCAGAACGGATATAATGGAAAACTTCGCCTCGTGGTGCTTCATGTCTTCCTATACCTTCGCCTGGAGGAATAAAATCAACTTTTGTTTCAATATTACCTTCAGGTTCTTTTTTTAATCCATCTAAACATTGTTTTATTATTTTAATTGATTCATACATTTCTAAAACACGAATAACTGCTTTGTCAAATACATCACCATTTTGTAGTACAGGAACATTAAATTCTACAATTTCATATGCAGCGTAAGGATCATCTCTACGAACATCTATATCAATTCCACTTGCTCTTGCAGTTGGTCCTACTACACAATATTTTATCGCATCTTCTTTTGTTAAAACACCTACGCCTTTAAGCCGTGTATGAAGAACAGGGTCGTCCATCACAGCGCCTTTGAACATGTCTAAAACAGGTACTAAATCAGCACACATTTTTTCCACCTGCGGTATCAGTTCTTTAGGTATATCCTTTCTTACACCACCAATCTTAAACATAGAATAATGTTGACGATTACCTGATATCACTTCTAAAATATCACACACACTTTCTCTATACTTCCATGACCACATCCATAGAGTGTTGTATCCTATAAAATGTCCAGCAAGACCTAACCATAAAAGGTGTGAATGTAATCTTTCAAGTTCACCAATTATACTTCTTATATATTTTGCACGAATAGTAACATCAATACCAAGCAAATTTTCAACTGAGTTAACATAAGCAAACGGATGGCTTGTAGAACATATACCACAAATACGTTCTACTGCAAAAGTCACCTGATCATAATGTTTAGTAGTAGATATATGTTCAATCCCGCGGTGGTTATAACCTATCTCTATCTCAATATCTACAACTTTTTCTCCGTCTACATACAACTTAAAAAATTCTGGTTCTTCTTGTAAAGGGTGATATGGTCCTATTGGTATTATTTTTTTCATAAGTTAATCATTCTCTCTTAATGGATATTTATCTTTAGGCCAATCGTCTGATAACAAAAGATGTTTCAAATTAGGATGTCCTTTGAAGTTTATCCCTAAAAGTTCCCATATTTCGCGTTCAATCCATTCTGCTGCAATAAAAATTTTTGTTAACGAATCTATCTCTGGATTTGTTTTATTAAGTTTTACTCTTAAAGAAACAATTTCACCTGTTTTATCATAACTAAAATGATATAGAATTTCAAAATTTTTTTCACAATCAACACCGCTTGCTGTCTGGAATCTAAAATTTAAATCTTCAAACAAAATTTTTGCACAATCAACAATATTTTTGGAATCAATTTCAATATAATATCTTCTATCATTTTTTTTAAAAAAATTTAAAATTTTACTTCCAAGTTTTTCTTTAACTTTTTCTATGATAGTTTCTTTCATAATTTTTTATTTAGTATTTTTTAATACATTTATTAATTTTACTATACCATCTATCATAGCTTCAGGTTTTGGTGGACAACCAGTAATATATGCTGATACAGGAACAATCTCGTCAACATTACAGGGACTGTTATAAGAATCTTTAAACACTCCGCGGCCACAAGCACAAGTTCCTACTGCTACTACAAAACAAGGTTTTGGTGCTTGCTCGTATAAATATTTCAACTTTTGCCAGTTTTTATAATTTGGTACTCCTGTGACTAACAAAATATCTGCGTGACGTATAGAACCAACTAATTGTATTCCAAACCTTTCTAAATCATACCTTGGGGTTAGTGTATCAAGTATTTCTATATCACAATTATTACAAGGTGACAAAGGCAAATGAAACACCCACAATGATTTAAGTAAAGATTTTTTTATTAATCCCATATTTTTTCTTATTTAACAACAAAGCTTAATATTAAAGATAATAAACTTATTGGAAACATTATATACCAAAAAAATTTTAACACTTGATCTATTTTTAATCTTGGGTTTGTATTACGAATTATTGTAATAAGAATAAGTATAAATAAGTATTTTATAATAAATAAAATTAAATTTCCATCTCTAAAAAAGAAAATTGAAACAACAAATGCAGGAATTAAAGAAAATAAAATTTGTTTTGTTAATTTTATTAATCCTAAAAGAAAACCAGAATATTCTATTAAAATTCCGCTTGCGATTTCTGTTTCTGCTTCTTGAGCATCAAACGGTACAATGCCAGCTTTTGCTTGTAAACAAATTAAAACTATTATAGCAGAGATAATATTTGCTAAAGAAAATGTATTATTTTGTATTATATCTACTAACTTTAAACTTTTTGTTTGAAGTATAGGAACTAATAATGAAGTAACAAATGGTAATTCATATGATAACAACATCTTCATTTCTCTTGAAACACCTACTGAAGCAATGATATTTCCTGATGAAGAAGCTCCTAAAATTAACATTAAAGAAGGAATTGTCAAAAGATAAATTAACACAATTATATCTCCAACAAAACCTTTCTTAAAAAATATAGCAGTCCAAATAATTGTTGATGCTAAAATTATAGAAGCAAAACTTATGAAAGGAGTAATTAAAAATAAAATGTTAGCATTTTCAGGTAAAACAACTTCTTTGTTTAAAAGTTTAAAAAAATCGTATAGATTTTGTAATAACGGTGGTCCTTGTCTATATTGTAGTCTAGCAGTAAGTTTTCTATCAATATATCCAACTAAAATGGATAAAAGAAAAGAGAAAAATAGTCCCGGGAAAATTAAATATAAAAATAAAGAATTTAATAATCCAACTTCGAGCATATTAAAAATCCTTTCAACTATTTATTCAGTTTTCTAAAATCATTTTTATAATATCTCTTCTGCTTACAATACCTACAACTTTATCGTCTTTATCTACAATAATTACTCTCCTTATATTATGTTCAGAAATTGCTAATGCGACTTTGTCAATATCTGTATCAGGAGAAAACTTTATCACATTTTTTGACATAATATCAGAAACTTTTGTATTTTGTAGATTACCGCTAAAAATTATGTTTAAAATATCTTTTTCAGTAACCACACCTACAACCCTACCTTTGTTATCAACTACAGGAACACCACTTATTTGGTGATCATAAAGAATCTTTGCTAATTCTAATATTGAAGTATCTTCTCTTACAGTTATAACATTTTTTGTCATTAAATCTTTTGCTTTTAACATTTTGAAGCCCACCTCCTTGGGATTTTTATAAATCCCAACTATTTTATTATCCATTTAACAACATGTGCTACTAAATTTTTATTTATTTCAAAAATATTTTCTTTTTCATTTTGTTCTATTTCTATATATTGTATTGCACCTTCAGGACAGGTTACGCTGCAAAGAGGCGGATTTTTGTCTGAAACACGAGATAAACAAAAATCGCATTGCGAACTTTTATATTCTAAAACCTCTTTATAAATAGTACCAAACGGACACGCTAATAAACAACTTTTACAAGATGTACATCTAAACAAACTACGCTGTAGTATACCATCCTTATCTTTAAACAACGCTTCGTTTGGACAACTATTTATACAAAACGCATCTTCACACCGCCGACAGATAAAATATTGTAACACTTTAGAAAAAAGTTTTTCTGTCCCTTTGTTTAACGATTTTTCTTTAGGTAAATCTTTATAATTATGTGAATGTTTATAAAAATAAGAACATTCTGCTTTACATTCTTTACAACTATAACATTTTTCTATATCAACAAAAATTCTTTTCATAAAATTTATTCAAACGGTTCAGAAATATCTTTAAGTTGTTCCCAACTAAATACAGGGCCATCTTTGCAGATAAAATAGCTACCAATCTGACAATGGCCACATTTTCCTAACCCACAACTCATATTTCGTTCCATTGAAAGATAAATTTGGTTTGGTTTAAATTTTTTTTCAATTAATTTCAAAGTTGTAAATTTCATCATTATAGGAGGACCACAAACAATTGCTGTTGCGTTTTTAATATCAACATCAATTTTGTCAAGCAAACATGTAACCACACCTACGGTTTCATCCCATTCTCCTGGCTGGCATCTGTCTACAGAACGAAGTATTTCTAAACCTTTAATTTTTTTCCATTCAGAAAACATATATTTATATACTACATCTTGTGGAGTTCTTGATCCATAACATAAAACAATTTTTTTAAAATCTGTAATTCGTTCAATTAATGTTAAAAGTAAAGATCTTAAAGGTGCAAGTCCAACACCGCCGCCTATAATTAATACTTCTTTATTTTTAAACTCATCTACTGGGTATCCTTTACCATAAGGACCACGAATACCTACAATATCACCTTCTTTCATTGAATGAAGAACTTCTGTGATTCTACCTACACGCATAATAGTTACATCTATAGTTTCTGTTTTATAAGGTGAAGATGACGGAGTAAACGGTGCTTCACCAACACCGTATACTGTTAACTCTATAAACTGTCCTGTTTGAAACGAAAATTTATCTCCATTTAACGGTTTAAGTGTGAATGTTTTAATATTATGTGTTTCTTCTATAATTTTTACAATTTTAAAATTTTTTGGTTGATAAATATTCATTTGTGTATCAAAAATTTTAAAGTTATACTAAAACTTGTTCACCTTTGGCTAATAATAAATTTCTTATAACTTTTCTTATATCAATTTTTGCAGGACACACCTCAATACACCTGCCACAACCAGTGCATGCATAAAAACTAAAATTTTCGTATCTATATACAAATTTACATTGGTATCTATTTCTAAATCTCTGATATTTATACTTTCTAGGATTAGCACC
>JBKBRH010000050.1:0-8534 GCA_046292225.1 Endomicrobiia bacterium | reverse complement strand
TATGTTTAACAACTCTTATATGTATGAAGATGCAAAAATTTTTAAAGAATTAATATGAGAAATAAAGAAATAGCAGGAAAATTTTATCTCATAGCACAACTTTTAAGTTTAACAGACGAAAATCCGTTCAAAATCCGTGCTTATGAAAAAGCAGCTCAAGTAATTGAAAGTTTACCACAAGCAATTGAAGATCTGGCAAAAGATTTTAACAAACTTTCTTCAATACCTGCTGTGGGGAAAAGTATTGCTGAAAAAATTGTAGAATATTTAAATACAGGTAAGATTCAGCGGTTAGAAGAGTTAAAGTCAAAATTTTCAGAGGGTATATTTGAGATGTTAAAAATACCTGGGTTGGGACCAAAACGTGTCCGTATATTATATGAAAAAATGGGTATAAAAGATATAAATACTCTTAAAGAATATGCACAAAAAAATATGTTGCGTAATCTTGCTGGTTTTGGAGAAAAAGTTGAAGAGAATATTTTAGAAGGGATAGAACTTCTGTCATCTTCAGAACAAAGGATACTTTTGTTTGATGCTATAAAAAATGTTGAAAAAATTTTAGATGAAATGAAAAAAAATAAAGAAATAATTTATATAGATCCCTGTGGTTCGTTAAGAAGAAAAAAAGAAACTATTGGAGATATAGATATTTTATGTTGTGTTGTTAAAGGAAAAGAAAAATATATAATAGATAAATTTACAAAATTGTCTATGGTAAAAAAAGTTCTTGCTTGTGGTGAAACCAAAGGTAGTATACTTACTGAAGATAACTTACAAATAGACCTACGAGTTGTTCCAAAAGAAGTATATGGTGCTGCATTGCAGTATTTTACAGGATCAAAACAACATAATATACATCTTAGAGAAATTGCAAATAAAAAAGGATTTACTATAAGTGAATACGGAATTTTTAAAATTGGACAAAAAGAGAAACCTATTGGTGGGAAGACAGAAAAAGAAATTTATGAAATATTAGGACTTCAATATATTGAACCAGAATTGCGTGAAGACAGAGGTGAGATTGAATCTGCACAACAAAATAAATTGCCAAAACTTATAGAATTAAAAGATATAAAAGGTGATACACATATACATTCAAAATATTCTGATGGTGCAAATAGTATAAAAGAAATTGTAGAATATGCAGAAGAACTTGGTTATGAATGGATTATTATATGTGATCATTCACAAAGTTTAAAAGTAGCAGGCGGAGTAGAAATAAAAGATTTGTATAAAAAAATTGATGAAATAAAAAATTTGAACAAAACAAGTAAAATAAAAATTTTATGTGGTCAAGAAGTTGATATTTTATCTGATGGCAAACTTGATTATCCAGATGAAATTTTGAAAGAATTAGATTTTGTGATTGCAGCAATACATACAGGATTTAAACAGTCAGAAGAACAAATTACTGAACGAATGTTAAAAGCAATGGATAATAAGTATGTACATTCTATCTCACATCCTACTGGAAGATTGTTAAATAAGAGATCACCTTATAAAATTAATATCTCAAAAATTATAGAGCAAGCAGGTAAAAGTGGTGTAATGTTAGAGATTAACGCTTTCCCTGAACGACTTGATTTAGACGATATAAATTCAAAATATGCAAAAGAACATAATGTGATACTTTCTATAGGAACAGATGCACATCATATATCTCAGATGGATTATATGTTTTTAGGTGTATATGTAGCACGTCGTGGGTGGTTAGAAAAAAATAATGTTTTTAACACTATGAATTATTCGCAAATTGTTAAATTTTTAAAGAAAAGAAGATGATTTATTTATGAAAAAACAAAGTTCAAAAATTTATCTTAATTCCACACAGATATATAAATATGATCAGATCACAACAGAAAAATTTTTAATTCCGTCATTTGTGTTAATGGAAAATGCTGGAAAATCTATAGCAGAGATTGTTAAAAAATTTGCACAAAGAAATAATCTTAAAAAAATTATAATTTTTTGTGGTCCTGGGAAAAATGGTGGTGATGGTTTTGTTTTAGCAAGATATTTATATATATGGTGTTTTGAACCCAAAGTTATAATTTTTACAGATGAAAAAAATTATAAAAATGATGCATTACAAAATTATAATATTCTAAAAAAGTTAGGTGTAAATATAGAAAAATTTAATGTTGAAAAGATAAAGAAAGAAATTGCTGAATATGATATAATAGTAGATGCAATTTTTGGTATAGGATTAAAAAGAGAAGTAGAAAACGAATATAAAGATGCGATTGAGTTAATTAACAAAACAAAAAAAACAGTTTTTTCAATAGATATTCCAAGTGGAATACAATCTGACACAGCAGAAATATTAGGTTGTTGTGTTAAAGCAGATTATACTTTAACTATAGGATTTTTAAAATTAGCTTTTAAGAATAAAGAAGCTAAAAAATTTTGTGGGAAAATAAAATTGATTGATATCGGCTATCCTAAAATAGAAATATAATAATTTTTATCTCTCATCTTGAAAATAAAATTTTGTTTTTATATATAATAAAAATATATTTGATATGAACAAAATTTTGCTCATAGAAGATAATCAGGAAACATCTGATTATATAAAAGATGTTTTAACTATTAATGGTTTTGAAGTAGAACATTCATATACAGGTAAAGATGTAATTAAAAAAATTTCTTTATATTCACCAGATTTGGTTGTGTTAGACTTAACTTTGCCAGATATTGATGGTGTGGATGTATGTAGAGAAATAAAAGCAGATGTTAGGTACCAATCTATCCCTGTGATAATGTTGACAGCGCGCACATCTACAGAAGATAAAATTATAGGTTTTGAATGTGGAGCTGATGATTATATTACAAAACCTTTTGAACCACAAGAACTTGTTGCAAGAATTAAAGCTTTATTAAGAAGAGTAGAAATTTATGGTGGTAAAGCTCCAGAAGTGATAAATATCGGACCTATAACTTTAGATGCAACAAGTTATAAAGTAACAGTTTTACAACCACAGAATATAGATTTGACACCAAAAGAATTTCAGTTGTTATACCTTTTAATGAAAAACAAGAATCGCGTGCTTGAAAGAAAGTTTTTATTGAAAACACTTTGGGGCTATGCTGACGAAGAAGAAATGGAAAAAACTCGTACTTTAGATGTTCATATAATGAACTTGAGGAAAAAATTAGGTGAAGAAGTTGCAAAATATATAAAAACAGTAGAAAATGTCGGGTATAAATTTGAATACGAAGAATAATCTTTGAAATTTTATCAACTGCGGGGTAGAGCAGCCCGGTAGCTCGCGAGGCCCATAACCTCGAGGTCGGTGGTTCAAATCCACCCCCCGCTATTTGTTTTTAAAATTAGAGGTTTTATGTTAATAATTTCTACCGATTTTTTTGGAACAATCCATGATCTCAGAAACTCTAGAATCAGTGGTTTAAATTAACCACAACGATATTTTTTATCATAAAATTTTTAGAAAAAAATATTTATGGTGACGTACCCAAGCAGCTAAGGGAGCGGTCTGCAAAACCGCGATTCGTGGGTGCAAATCCCACCGTCACCTTTTAATTTTATTTTAGATTATTTAAAAAATATGTTATCTCACCTTTCAACTTCCATAGGAAATTTAAAACTTAACAATCCCATAATAATAGCATCTGGCGTGTGCGGTTTTGGTGAAGAAAATGTTGAAGTTTTAAACCAATGTGGTGCTGTAGTTTTTAAAACTATAACTTTAAATCCTCGTAAAGGTAATCCAACACCGCGTGTTGTTGACTTTTCCTATGGTATGTTAAACTCTATAGGTTTAGAAAATCCTGGTGTTGATGGTATAAAAGATAAGATAGAATATATCAAAAAATTAAGATGTAAAAAAATAGCAAGTTTTTTAGCAGAAACAAAAGATGAGTTTTTTATAATATTAGAAAAATTAGAAAACTATAAAATTTTTGATGGTTACGAGATAAATCTTTCTTGTCCTAATGTAGAGAAAGGTAAATGGTTTTATGATACTAAAATTTTGCAAGGAATATTGAAAGATTTAAGGCAGAAAACAAAAAAACCGTTAATAGCAAAACTTTCTTCTGAAATGAATTTATTAGAAAATGTTAAAATAGTCAAAGATGCGAAGTTTGATGGTATCACTTTGCTTAATACCTATACTGCAGTTGCTTTAGATTATAAAAATATGAAATTTAAACTTGGCAATATTTATGGTGGATATTCAGGTCCTGCAATAAAACCTTTAGTTCAGCGATGGGTTTATGATATAAGAAAAAAGTTTGAGATAGACATAATAGCCTCTGGTGGTGTAGTATATGAAAGTGATGTTGTAGAATATTTATTATTAGGTGCAAAATCAGTACAGATTGGTAGTGCATATTTTAGAAATCCTAATTTACCTGTTAAATGTATAAATTTTTTAAAAAATTATTTAGAAGAAAAAAAACTTTCATTAAAACAAATTATAGGGTTATTAAAATGATAAAAAAAGTTGGTATAATAAACTATGGTGCTGGAAATTTAATGAGTATTACAAACGCAATAAAAGTTTTAGGGTTAGATGTTAAAATATTACAAAAATATACAAAAGAAGATTTTGATATGTTAATTTTACCTGGAGTGGGAAATTTTAAACCTGCAATGAAAAATATAATAAAAAATGGTTTATATGAAAAAATTGTTGGATTTTATAACCAAAAAAAACCAATTTTAGGTATATGTTTAGGAATACAGCTTATGTTTGAAAAAAGTGAAGAAGCAAAAAATGTTAGAGGATTAAGTTTTTTGAAAGGCGAGGTTAAAAAATTTTCGTCTAAAAACTTAGTATTACCACATATGTGTTGGAATATAGTCAAGTTTAATAAAAAAAATCCGACAATACTTGACGGGTTAAGAAATGAAGAATTTTTTTATTTTGTTCATTCATACTATCCTGTACCTGAAGATAAAAAAATTGTTTTTGCAACAACATGTTATGGGGAAGAATTTTGTTGTATGGTTTTAAAAGATAATCTTGTTGCAACACAGTTTCATCTTGAAAAAAGTAGTGTTGTTGGTTTAAAATTGCTTAAAAATATCATCAATTATTTTAACAAGTTATAAATTTATGACAAAACGTAGTTGGCAATTTGTTGTACTAACATTTATTTTAAGTTGGAGTTTAGCTTTAGGATTTAAAATTTTTGGTGGGAAAATTAATTCTTCTTTAGGATTAATTGTTGCGATAATTTATATGTTGTGTCCACTATTTGCTGTTTTTATATTAGAAAAGTTTGTATATCGTCAAAAAATTAAATATTCCTGTGGAATAAATTTTAGTTTTAACATATGGTTTATTATTGCTTGGGTTTTACCATTAGTTATATCTTTTGCTTCATTACCAGTAGCAAAAATGTTTCCTGGAGTTGAAATAGTAAGTTCTTTTGACGGATTTTTAGAAAGATTTAAAAATAATTTTTCACAACAACAAATGCAACAATTAAAACAACAAATGCAAAAAATAGAATTTGTTCCAATGATGTTTTGGATATTACAAGCATTGTTTTTTGGTATAACAATAAACGCTGTTTTTGCTTTTGGTGAAGAGATAGGTTGGCGTGGATTTTTGTATAATGAACTAAACCCAAAATTTAATTTTTTAAAGATATCTTTAATAACAGGTTTTATTTGGGGTTTATGGCATGCTCCGTTGATATTACAAGGACATAATTATCCTAATTTTCCTAAAATAGGTGTTATATGGATGATAATTTTTTGTATTTTATATTCACCAATTTTTAATTTTATAAGAAAAAAATCAAATTCTGTAATTGCAACATCTATTTTACACGGAACATTAAATGCTACATACGGATTTTCTATTTTGTTTCTAAAAGGTGGCAATGAACTAACAGTTGGAATTTTAGGATTGTCAGGTTTTATTATACTTTTAATAGTTGATATAATAATTTTTTTATCTAATCCTTAAAAAATTATGTATACAGTAAGAATAATACCATGTTTAGATGTTAAAGAGGGTAAAGTTGTAAAAGGTGTTAAGTTTAAAAATCTTCGTTATGCTGGTGATCCTGTAGAACTTGCAAAATGGTATTCTGACGAAGGTGCTGACGAAATTGTTTTTTTAGACATAACTGCTACTATTGAAAAAAGAAAAACTATCCTTGATGTAGTAGAAAAAACAGCAAAAAATGTTTTTGTTCCTTTAACTGTTGGTGGTGGGATAAAAAGTATTACTGATATTCGTGATTTACTCAATGCTGGTGCTGACAAGGTTGCAATAAACACTGCTTGTGTAAAAAATCCAAACCTTATAAAACAATCTGCAGAAATGTTTGGTTCACAATGTATTGTTGTAGCAATAGATGCAAAAAAAGTTAAAAAAAACAAATGGGAAGTATATATTAACGCAGGAACAAAACCTACAGGTATTGATGTTATAGAATGGGTAAAACAAGTAGAATCCTTACAAGCAGGAGAAATTTTGCTTACAAGTATAGATGCAGACGGGACAAAACAAGGTTATGATATAGAACTTACAAAAAATGTAGTAAAAAATGTTTCAATACCGGTTGTTGCTTCTGGTGGTGCTGGCAAAATTGAACATTTTATTGAAGTAGTAAAAAAAACAAAAGTTTCAGCAGTACTTGCAGCATCTGTGTTCCATTATAAAAAATATTCTATAAAAAAAATTAAGAAAGCGATGTTTGATGCTTCTATACCAGTAAGGATATGATTATGAATTATAACCAGGATTGTATTTATTTCTTATCTGACAGACCATGCAAGTTTCATAAAAAAAATTCTAAAATTTTGTGTTTAAATTGTAAATTTTATAAACCAATAAACAAAAAAATTTTAATCATAAAACTTGCGGCGTTAGGCGATGTTGTGAGAACAACCTGTATTTTGAAACCGTTATATAAAAAATACAAAAATTCAAAAATTTATTGGATTACAGAAAATAATGCAGTTGAAATATTACAAAATAATCCGTATATCTACGAGATAATTCCTTATGATGGTTCATTTCAGCTGTTTAACTATAAATTTGATATTTTGATAAATCTTGATTTAGACACTAATGCGTTAAGGTTAACAAAAAATATTTTTGCAGAAAAAAAATACGGATTTTATCTTGACCAAAAAGATAACATTTTATGTTCTAACAAATCAGCAGAAAAATGGTTTGAACTAAGCCATAATGATGAACTAAAAAAACAAAATAAAAAAACATATCAAGAATTTTTAATGGAAATTTTAGAATTTAAAAATTTAGAGTATACTGATTATCCTATAATAATAAACCTTACAAAAGAAGAAAAACTTTTTGCAGAAAAATTTATTCATGATAGAATAAAGAATAAAACTAACTTTTATTTTATAGGGATAAACCTTGGCGGTGGGGATAAATGGCAAAAAAAAGAGTATCCCGCTGAACTTACAGTTCAACTTATAAGATATATATTAGAAAGTAAAGAATTAAAAAAAGATGTTAAAATTTTGTTATTTGGTGGCAAGAAAGAAGAAGATAGAAATAAAAAAATTATATCTTTAATTTCTACTTATTATCCATCATTAATTAACAAAATTATAGATACAAAAACAGAAAATACATTAAGACAATTTTTTGCTTTATTAAACCTTTGTGATATTTTAGTTACTTCTGACACAATGGCATTACATATTGCATTAGCATTGAAGAAAAAAGTTGTAGCATTATTTGGTCCTACTTCTTATAACGAAATAGAAATGTATGGTTTAGGAAAGAAAATAGTTTCTTCTATAGATTGTGTAGTATGTTATAATCGTAGTTGTAGCAAGAAATTAGATTGTATGCAAAAAATTTCTCCTAAAATGATATATAAAGAAATTATAAATTTGCTAAAATGAAACAAAGAGTTGATAAGATTTTGTTAAAAAAAGGTTTTGTAGATACAAGAACAAAAGCACAAAGAATTATTAAATCTTATGGAATAAAAATAAATGGTGAAATAATCTCAGAACCTTCAAAAATAATAGAAGAAACATCAAATATAGAAATATTAAAAAATTATGAATATGTTTCACAGGGAGGATATAAACTAGAAGGACTACTTGAAGAGGGTATCGTTGATGTAAAAGACAAAATATGTTTTGACATTGGAAGTTCAACAGGCGGGTTTGTAGACTGCCTTTTAAAATTTGGTGCTAAAAAAGTTTACTGTTGTGATGTAGGAAAAGGACTTTTACATGAGAAACTTCGTAATGATCCTTGTGTAGTTTTGTTTGAAGGGGTAAATTTCAGATATTTTATAGAACTTGGATATTTAGAAAAACTAAAAGATAAAATAGATATTTTCACAATAGATGTTTCTTTTATTTCGTTGACAAAAATTCTTCCAGTAGTAAGAAAAATTGCTCAATATCCACATAAAGTCATATCTTTAGTTAAACCACAGTTTGAACTTGAACCAAAATATGTTAAAAAAGGTGTAGTAAAAGAAGAAAAATATAGACTTCAAGCAGTACAAAAAATTGTAAGTTTTGCACAACAACAGCTTGGATATAAAAAAATTTT
>JBKBRH010000049.1:0-8586 GCA_046292225.1 Endomicrobiia bacterium | reverse complement strand
TTTTTTGTATTTTTAAAAACAACTAATCTATATTTACAATTTTTTTTGTTACTTCTTTTCTTTCTTCTTCATCTAAATATTGAAGTATGTTTCAAAATTATATAAAAATTTATATTATGATTTCTAAATAAGTTTAATGTGTTTCCGTAGATAACCCTTAAGAGTTGGCTACTATTTAAAAATTATTTTTACATAAACATATTATGTGAGGAAAATTTATGACAGTAAAAAAAGATTATTACGAAGTTTTAGGTGTACCACGAAACGCCTCTCAAAAAGAAATTGAAGAAGCGTACAGACGGCTTGCAATACAGTATCATCCTGACCGCTACCCACCTGAAAAAAAAGATGAAATGCGTGAAAAATTTAAAGAAATTTCAGAAGCATATGCTATACTTTCAGATCCTAAAAAAAGACAACAATATGATATGTACGGACATGCAGGTATTGATAGTTCTTACACTGCTGAAGATATTTTCTCAGGAGTAGATTTTAGCAGTATATTTCGAGATATAGGAGATTTTGGTAGCGTATTTGAAGATTTGTTTGATTTTTTTGGTGTAAGAGAAAAAAAGAGAGGGCCACAACGTGGTGCAGATCTTGAAATTCCATTAACAATTACTCTTGAAGAAGCGTTTAAAGGTGTAGAAAAATCGTTGAGTTTTTATCACACAATACAGTGTCCTGTATGTAAAGGCAGTGGTGCTAAATTAGGTACTTCAAAAAAAGTTTGTCCTAAATGTAAAGGTTCTGGAAATATAACTTATTCACGAGGATTTTTTAGTGTAAGAGAAACCTGTCTAAGATGTAAAGGCCAAGGTGAAGTTGTAGATATACCTTGCGATAAATGTGGTGGTACAGGAAAAATAAAACAACAAGAAAATATTGTGGTAAAAATTCCAGCAGGTGTAGATAATGGTAGCTCTGTAAGAATTAAAGGTAAAGGCGAAGCAGGGACAGAAGGTGCACCATCAGGCGATCTTTATGTGTCTATAAGAATTCAGCCACATCCAATTTTTGTTCGTCAAGGAGATGATCTTGTAAGCAGAGTAGAAATTCCATATCCTGTTGCAGTTTTAGGTGGTGAAGTTGAAGTTCCTACTATAGAAGGAAATAAAATCAAAATATCTATTCCTGCAGGAACCAAACCTAAGAAAGTTTTCAGAGTTAAATCTAAAGGTATGCCAGATTTACATACTGGCAAACGTGGAGATTTGTATATAGAAATAGAAATTCAAGTACCGACAAAACTTGATGAAAAACAAAAAAGAGCGTTAAAAGAATATGCAAAAACTTTAGGGATTGATGTGTAATTGTTGGTTGATTTTATGACACAATTTTATTTTCCTGAACTTAAAGATGTAAAACAACAACAGATAAACATAAACTCAATTGATGAAGTAAAACATATTAAAAAATCGTACAGAGCCAAAGTAGGCGATTTGTTACGGTTGTTTGATGGTAAGGGTTGTATAGTAAAAGCAAAAATTAGAAAAATTACTGCTCAAAATATAATTTTAGATATTATAGAAAAAAATTTTTTTCAAAAAGAAAATTTTGAAATAATTATTTGTCAAGGTCTGATAAAAATTGACAGGTTTGAATTAGTTTTAGAAAAATCTACCGAGATAGGTGTAGATAAAATTGTTCCTTTAGAATTGGAAAATATTGTGGTTAAGAAAGAAAAATTTATAAAAAAATATGAAAGATTTAAAAAAATAATTTTAGAATCAGCAAAACAATCAAACAGAATTTTTTTACCAGAAATAGATAATGTTATGTCTTTAGAAGAAATTTTTGTTAATCATAATAATGGTTTAAATATAATACTTTATAAAAATTCTGAAAAAAAATTAAAAGATATAGAAAATGAAATTAGATCTTCTAAAAAAATAAAAATTTTTGTAGGACCTGAAGGCGATTTTTCAAAAAAAGAAATTGAGTTTTTAAGAGAAAAAAATGCTACTTATTTTATAAATTTAACAAATAATGTTTTAAGATCAGAGACAGCTGCAATAGTAGCATTGGGTACAATTTTACAGTTTAAAAGGAAAAACGGGGACGGAGGAAATTCCTTGGGGTTGTAGCACTATTCCAGTTTATCTTAAAGTGGAATAGTTTTAAAAAGAAAATTGAATAATTCTGCAAATTACTAAAAAACTAAATAGTAGTAAAACACAAAGATAAAACAACATTTTAACAAAGCTTAATTATGAAAGAAAAATATTTTGTGCGAACATTTGGTTGTAAAACCAACCAGTACGAATCACAACTGATAAAAGAACTTGTAGAAAAAAGTGGTAATTTTGTCTCTGAAGAATATCGTGATGCAGATGTTGTTGTTATAAACAGTTGCGCAGTGACACAGCCTGCAGAAAGAGATGTTTATAAATTTATCCGTAGAGTTTATCGAGACAGTAAAAGTTTTAAAAAAATTATTCTTACGGGATGTTATGCAGAATATATTAAACTACATAATTTAGAAGAAAAATTTTTTTCACGGCTTGGTTTAAATATACAAGTTGAATTTTTAAAAAATAATGAAAAATATTCTTTTATAAAAGATCTTAATGAGACACAAAAGTTTATCACAAAATTTTTTGGTTATAAAAGGGCTTATGTTAAAATTCAAGATGGTTGTGACAATTTTTGTAGTTATTGTATAGTACCATATTTAAGAAAAAAATTATACAGCAAACCTAAAAATGTAGTTTTAAAAGAAGTAGAGTCGCTTGTAAATAACGGATATAATGAGATATATCTTGTTGGCATAAATATAGGCAAATATTCAGATTTTTATAATGATAAAAAATATGATTATATTGATTTGTCAAAAGAAATATTAGACAGTTTTGAAAAAGTTGTTTTAATATATTCTTCTTTAGAAGTAGTAGATTTAAATTATAAATTTTTTTATTTTCTTGAAGAATATAAAGATAGAATTTTTCCTCATTTTCATATACCGTTACAATCTGCTGATGACAAAATTCTTGCTTCAATGAAAAGGAAATATTCGTCTGAATTTTATTTAGACAAAATTAATAAAATAAGAAAAATTATACCCGAAGTAATAATTTCTTGTGATTTAATTGTAGGATATCCTGAAGAAACAAAAGAAAGTTTTTTAAAAAGTTTAGAGTTTATTAAAAAAGTAAGGTTTAGTTGGGTGCATGTATTTCCTTATTCGCCACGAGAAGGTACTGAAAGTTATAAAAAATATGGTAATTTTGTATGTTATGATGCGAAACAAAGAGTTAGAGAAGTGAATATCTTAAATAAATCTTTGGGAGAAAAATGTTTTAAAGAAATTTGTAAAGTACAATAAAAAAAATTTTTTGTTTTTATCAAACTTGATTAATAAATTTTATTTTTATAAAAACAAAAAACTTTTAATTAAGGAGGCAAATATTATGTATGCAGTTGCAGAAATTGGTGGCAAACAATATATAGTACAGAAAGGTGATATTATTATAGTGGAAAAAATTCCTAAAGATGTTAATTCTGAAGTTGTAATAGATAAAGTTTTGCTTTATAGAGGTGATGATGAAAGCAACATAAAAATTGGTTCTCCATATTTAGAGAATGTAAAAATTGAAGCAGAAATAGTAAATCAAGTTAAAAGTAAAAAAATAATTGTTTTACGTAAAGGTAATCCGAAGAAAAATTGGCGCAGAAAATACGGTCACAGACAACAATTAACTATGCTAAAAATAAAAGATATAGTTTTAAGTTAATCACAAATTTTTTAGGTGATAGGTGATGGTAGGTGGGTGATAGTGGGAAAGTGAAAAAGTAAGAAAGTGAAAAAGTGAAATAGGTGATAGGCGATAGTAGGTAAGAAAGAGGAAAAGAAAGTGAATAAAGAATCGGTTGTCATCCTGAGTGATTACTCTTTTTCACTATTTCACTTTCTCACTACCACCTACCTACTACCACCTAACAGCTAATTTTATAAACCATAAAAAGAAAGTTAACAGAACTTAAAAAATTGAGGAGGATCTTATAATGAACCAAATAATACAACAACTGACAAGTATACCCGTAGCGATAGTATCAGGAGTAATAAGTATGTTGTTTGTGTTATATTTAAGTATTAAAGTAACAAAATCTGATGCTGGGAATGAAGAAATGCAAACAATATCATCTCTTATACGTAAAGGTGCGGTTGCATTTCTTAGTCGTGAATATAAAACAATTGCATATTTTTTGATAGTATTGTTTGTTATACTATTTTTCGGTGTTGCAAAAAAAACAGCAGTTGCGTTTGTAATAGGAGCAGTGTGTTCTATGTTAGCAGGAGTTATAGGAATGAATATTTCAACTTTATCTTCAAGCAGGACTGCAAAAAAATGTGAGGTTTCGTTTAACGATGCGTTAGGTGTTGCATTTCCTGGTGGTGCTGTGATGGGACTTTCAGTTGTAGGTTTAGGATTGTTAGGTTTAGGTATTGTATATTTTATTTTTATTTTATTTTTAACACATTCTGGTTCTTCGTTGTTAGATGCAGTAAAAGAAGCAACTTCTATGATTGTAGGATTTTCGATGGGAGCAAGTTCAATAGCATTGTTTGCTCGTGTAGGAGGTGGAATTTATACGAAAGCAGCAGATGTTGGTGCTGATCTTGTAGGCAAAGTTGAGAAAGGAATTCCAGAAGATGATCCTCGTAATCCAGCTGTTATAGCAGACAATGTTGGAGATATGGTAGGCGATTGTGCAGGTATGGGTGCTGATCTTTATGAGTCATATATTGGAGCGATTGTCTCAGGATTAGTGATTGCTGTTTTTAATCTCAATGATATAAAATCAGCGATGTTGTGTTTGTTAATAGCTTCGGTTGGTGTTTTTAGTTCAATCATAGGAGTGTTTTTTGTAAAAACAAAAAAAGAAGAAGATCCACAGATTACTTTAAATAAAGGTTTGATCGCTTCGATGATAATTTTTATAATAGGAACATTTTTGTTATCAAATTTTTGGTATAACAATTTAAAAGTGTTTTGGTCTATATTGTCAGGATTGTTTGCAGGGATGATTGTAGGTTTTGTTGCACAATATTATACTTCTGGAAAATCAGTTAAACAAATTGCACAACAGGCAAAGACAGGTCCTGCAACTGTAATCATAGAAGGTACAGCAGTAGGGATGATTTCAACTTTGGTTCCTTTAGTTTCTGTTGCTTTAGCAACAGTTATAGCTTATAAACTACAAGGTGTTTTTGGTATAGCTTTGTCAGCATTAGGTATGTTAGCATTAACAGCAACAACAGTAGCAATTGATGCTTACGGACCAATAGCAGACAATGCTGCAGGTATTGCAGAGATGGCACATATGGGTCAAGAAGTAAGAAGAAGAGCAGAACGTCTTGATGCTGTAGGTAATACAACAGCAGCTGTAGGGAAAGGTTTTGCAATAGGTTCTGCTGCGTTAACAGCTTTAGCTTTGTTTTCTGCATATGCAGAAACTGTAGGGTTAAGTAATGTCGGAATAAATATTTTAGATGCAAGAGTTATAACAGGGATGTTTATAGGATGTGTGATGCCATTTTTTTTAATTTCAAAAACTTTACGATCAGTAGGTAGAGCTGCATATTCTATAGTTGAAGAAGTTAGAAGACAATTTAAAGAAATCCCTGGACTTTTAGAAGGTAAAGCGTTACCAGATTCTGCAAAATGTGTAGATATCACAACACAAGCAGCACTTAAAAAGATGGTGCTTCCTGGGATTTCAGCGATAATAGTTCCTTTTTTTGTTGGAGTGATCTTAGGTAAAGAATCGCTTGGCGGATTTTTGGCAGGATCGTTAATTACTGGCGTTCCTTTGGCGATATATCTTGCGAATGCTGGTGGTGCTTGGGATAATGCAAAAAAGTATATTGAAGAAGGTAATTTAGGTGGTAAAGGGTCTGATACTCATAAAGCGTCTGTTGTAGGAGATACTGTTGGTGATCCGTTTAAAGATACATCAGGTCCTTCATTAAATATTTTGTTAAAACTAATGTCAGTTGTAGCGTTAGTTTTTGGCGGGTTGATAGTTTCTGTCAACCAATGGTTGATAAAAATTTTACCTTTTTTAGGATAAATTAGAAAAATTTATGAAGATACTAATAACTGGTGGAGCAGGGTTTATTGCTTCTCATATTGTAGATGAGTGTATAAATCGAGGATGGGAAGTTGTTGTAGTAGATAATCTTATCTGTGGAAGAAAAGAAAATTTGAATAACAAAGCAAAATTTTATAAAGTAGATATTGTAGATTATCGTTCGTTAGAAAAAATTTTTGATAAAGAAAAACCACAAATTGTTAACCATCACGCAGCACAAATTGATGTAAGAAAATCTGTCTCTGAACCACAATATGATGCAAATGTTAATATAATAGGATCGTTAAATTTGTTAGAATTATCTGTGAGGTTCAAAGTTGAAAAATTTATTTTTGCCTCTTCAGGTGGAACTATATATGGTGAATGCAAAAATAAAAAACCGCCAAAAGAAACTGCTTCAGCCTCACCAGAATCTCCTTATGGTTGTGCAAAACTTGCAGTTGAATATTATATGAATTATTATAATAAAGTTTATGGTTTGAAAACAGTTTCTTTAAGATACGCTAATGTCTACGGTCCAAGACAGAATCCGTTTGGTGAGGCAGGTGTTGTAGCTATTTTTACTCATAGAATGTTAGAAAATAAAGAAGTGAACATCTTTGGTGATGGAGAACAGATGCGAGATTTTGTGTATGTATCAGATGTTGTTGATGCAAATATAAAATGTATTTTAAGTAAAATCAACTTTGGGATTTATAATGTAGCAACACAAAAAGCTGTTTCTGTAAACGAATTGTTTAAAATCTTAAGCAAAATTATTAAGTATAATAAAAAACCTTTCTACCAACCAGCAAGAAAAGGTGAGTTGTTTAAAAGTTATCTTGATATATCTAAAATAAAAAAAGAATTAAATTGGAGTCCAAAAGTTTCTCTTAACGACGGGTTAAAAAAAGTTGTAGAATATTTTAAATCTTGCTAAATTATAAATTTTTCTAATGGAAAAATCTAGACTTATCCAAGAAATTATCAATTTGTTTAAAACTTTTCCTTCAGTAGGGCCAAAGACAGCTGAACGGTTTGTTTACCATTTGTTAAACAACCAACAAGTTTTAGAATATTTTACAGAAATACTAAACCAAATAAAAGAAAAAATTGTTAAGTGTCAATATTGTAACGATTTTGATGATACAAATCCTTGCAAAATTTGTTCTGACTCAACAAGAGATACAAAAATTTTGTGTATTGTAGAAAAACATCAAGATATATATGCTATAGAAACCGCAGGATATAAGGGGTTATATTATATACTTTCATCTATAATAAATCCTTTAGAAGGTAAAACAATAAAAGATATTAATTTAGAAAATTTAATAAAAAGAATAACTGATGTTTCTTACAATATGAAACCACAAGAAATTATTATTGCAACAAGTTTTACTACTGAAGGTGAACTTACTGCAAATTATATTGCAGAATTTATAAAATCAAAAAATATTAATATAAAAATTTCTCGTATAGCAAAAGGTTTACCTACAGGTGCAGAAATTGAATATTCTGACCCTAAAACACTTTCTTTTGCTTTAAAAAATAGAACAATTTTTTAAACTATGAAAAATTTAAAAGAAAAAGAATTTTTCAATAGTTATTATTTATATTTTTTGTTTGATAATATTATAAAATATAGCATCTCAATACTTTATCTTTTAATAGCTGTAATGTTTTATTTACGCACATACGATTCTTGCCAGATAAAAATTACTCTTACACAAATTGGTGGTAGTGTAATTATTTTGTTTTGGTTGTTAAAATTTTTAGAAGATCCTAGACAAACAACTAAATTTTATTTGAGTAATTGGCAAATAGTTTTACCTTTTGTTTTGTTTTTGCTATCTGGAATACAATCTCATTTTCTTATGTCTCCTTTGAAGAAAGCTTCTGGTATGGAATTATATCGTAGAGTTATATATATGCTTACAGCAATAATTGTAATTCGTGAGATTAATAGTTTAGAAAAATTTAATAGAATATTAAGATGGTTATTTTTAGCACTTTTTATTTCTACTTTTTACGGAATAATACAATATATTGATGGCAAGTTTTTTTTACCTAACCCAGAACCTGGAATAGATCCGTTTATTTGGAGACAAGCGTTTGGTTCAAGGATATTTTCAACTTTTGGTAATCCAAATTTTTATGGTGATTTTTTAGTAGCAATGGGACCTATTTGTTTATCCTTGTTTATTTTTAAAAAAGATTTTTTATATTTAATTCTTTTTTTGATGACATCTTTTAATGCTTATTTTACTTATTCAAAAGGTACATGGATAGGATTTGCTGCTGGATTTATATATTTTTGGTTTTTATACTTAATTTTCTTTTCTCATACAAAATTACAAAATTTACGTAGATATATTATTGTGTTATCTGTTGTAGTTTTAACTTTAACTTCTTATGGCGTATACTTTCAACTTACCCAAAGGACAGATTCTGCAAAGTTTAGAATTTACACTTGGCTTTCCTGTTGGGAAATGATAAATACTTCTCCAATAT
>JBKBRH010000048.1:0-8723 GCA_046292225.1 Endomicrobiia bacterium | reverse complement strand
CCTTCTTTCTCAAGTTTATTTCTTAAAACTTTCGCATTTACAAGATTTCCGTTATGTGCTATTGCTAACAATCCTTTTGAACATTTGACAACTATAGGTTGTGCATTTTTGATTTCAGAAGCACCATAAGTTGAATATCTTACATGACCAATCGCTATTTTGCCATTAAGTTTTGTTAAATCTTCTTTTGAAAAAACTTCTTGTACTTCACCTTCACCTAATTTTGACAAAAATCTTTCTCCATTAGAAGAAACAATACCAGCAGATTCTTGTCCACGATGTTGTAATGAATACAAACCTAAATAAGTTAATTCAGAAGCATCCTGGTGGTTATAAATACCAAAGATTCCGCACATAAAAAATTTCCTCCATTTTCTTAAGTTAAAAATTATTTTTCTATTTCTTTCTTTATTAACTCAAAAAATAATTTTCCGAAAGGAATTATTTCTTTTTTATTTTCACTGCTAAACAAAGGGTATTGATGTGGAATAACAAACCGTTCTGGATGCGGCATTAAACCTATAACTCGTCCTGTAGAATCTGTTATTGAAGCAATATTTTTTATTGCTCCGTTAGGATTCAATGGATAACCAACTTCAACATTTCCATATATGTCACAATACTGAAATAAAAAATAATTTTTTTGAATAATTTCGTCAATAACTTTTTGTTCTGCAAAAAACTTTCCTTCTTTATGTGCAACAGGTAATTCTATAATTTCAGGTAAACAAGACAAAACTGACGGATTTTTTTTGTTAACTTTTAAATATACCCACCGGCATTCAAATTTCATGGAATCGTTCTCAGTTAAAGTTACCTGTTGGACAAAATTAGGTTTTGGAAGAAGCCCCAACTTAACTAGTACTTGGAATCCGTTACAGATACCTATTATAAATTTTTTTTCATTAATAAAATTCTCTAAATCTTTCCTTAGTTTATACATCAATTCTATAGCAAAAATTTTACCAGCAGATATATAATCACCGAACGAAAAACCACCCGGAATAACTAATAAGTTATATTCATACAATTTTATCTCTTTTCTTATAATCTGATTTATATGTGCTAAACATACATCAAAACCAACAATTTTTAATGCTGTATATGTTTCTTTATCACAATTTGTTCCACTAACTCTTAATACTAAAACTTTTGGTTTCATAAAAAAATTTAAATTTTAATTTGTTTTGACCATAGATTATAAATTTTTTCAATACTATAATCTAACAATTTTTTATTTTTATTTTTTATCACAATATATGGTTGCTGATTAACAATACCTAAAAGTAAGTATGGAATTTTTTCTGATAACAACTTTTTTTCAAAAAATTCTTTATCTTTTTTGTCAACTTCAACAACAATACATCCTGCTGGTTCTGAAAATAAAAAATCTAATATATCTTTAACATTAACATTTATCTCTGCACCTAGCCTGTTTGTAAAACACATTTCAGCAACAGTTGTTATCACTCCACCATCTGATATGTCGTGAGCAGATTTTATATATTTGTTATAATTATTTATAAACTTATATGTTTTAATTGAAGTATTAATATCAAATTTTGGTATCTTTAGATTTTTTAATTTCAGAGATTTACTTAAAACAGACCCACCTAAACCTAACGAATGCTGACCTAACAAAAATATATAGTTATTACAAGATTTAAAATATGATGTTTTTATATTTTTTAAATCATCTATTATACCTAAAGCTGAGATTAACAAAGTTGGCGGAATTGAAATTTTTTTATTTTTAAAAATATAATAATTATTCAAGCTATCTTTTCCTGAAACAAACGGTGTTTTATATTTTAACGCAACATTTTTTGCTGTTTCGCAGGTTAAAAAAAGTTCTGCTAAATTTTTTTTATTAAGTTCTCCCCAACAGAAATTGTCTAATAAAAAAATTTTTTCTAAACTAGTTCCTACACAAATTAAATTTCTTATTGCTTCATCTATAACATATTCTGTCATTTTTTCTACATCAATTTCTCCAAGTGAAGGTTTTATACCACAACTTATAGATATTGCTTTATTTTCGGTTTCTAATCCTTCAATATTAAATGGATATAAGACACAAGCATCTTGTGGTGAATAAAAACCTGTGTTTTGGTTTCCTACTAAAGGTTTTAATATAGTATTTCCTTGCACTTCGTGGTCATATTGTCTTATAACCCATTCTTTAGAACATACATTTAAAGATGAAAAAACTTTTTCAACGAGTTTTTCTATCTGTTGGTTGATTTCAACTTTTTTAGTTTTATTATTTTTGTTAAAGTTATAACTTAGTTTAAATTTCTTTTTTGGCAACCCATTGTGTAAAAAATCCATTTCAAGTTCACAAATTTTTATATTGTTATAAAAAACTTCAAGTTTTCTACTATCAGTTACTTCACCTATAATAGTAGCTTCAACATCTTCTTCTTTACATAAAGATAAAAATTTCTCTGCTTTATTTTTATCTGTTATAACTACCATACGTTCCTGCGATTCAGAAAGCCAAATTTCCCATGGGTTTAAATCTTTGTACTTTAAAGGAACTTTTTCAAGATATACTCTACAACCAAAATCTTTTGTAAGCTCACCACAAGCAGATGACAACCCGCCTGCTCCACAATCTGTTATTGCAGTATAAAGATTCAAATCCCTTGCTTTTAAAATTACATCTAAAAACATTTTCTCAACTACAGGATCACCAATTTGTACAACTGAAGTTGGAAGTTGTTCATGCAACGCAGCAGAAGAAAATGTTGCTCCATGAATACCATCTCTACCAGTTCTTCCTCCTACAAGAATTATTACTTGCCCTTTTTTAACTTTTTTTTCAACTTTATCAACAGGAATAATTCCTACACAACCACAATATACTAAAGGATTAAACAAAAATTTGTTATCAAAAACTACTGTACCGTTAACTGTTGGTATTCCCATACGATTACCATAATCTCTTACACCACAAACTACTCCTAAAAAAATTCTTTTTGGATGAAAAACACCTTTAGGCAATTTTTTGTCATAACTTAATTCTCCAAAACAAAATACATCAGTATTTGCAACAGGTTTTGCTGCAAGTCCACATCCTATTATATCTCTTATCACCCCGCCAACACCTGTTGCTGCACCACCATAAGGTTCTAATGCAGAAGGATGATTATGTGTTTCAACTTTAAATGCAACTGCATAACTTTCATTAAATCTTACTATCCCAGCGTTGTCTTCAAAAACAGAAAGACAATCTTTATGATTAATTTTTTTTGTAGAATAAAAAATTGTTTCTTTTAAAACATTTTTATATTTTTTAACTATAAACTTTTTACCTTTTTTAATCTTAAGTTCTACTTCTGCAGTAAGTGTTTTATGTTTACAATGTTCAGACCATGTTTGTGCAATTGTTTCAAGTTCACAATCAGTAGGATTTCTATTTTGTCTTTTAAAATATTCTTTTATTGCGCGCATCTCTTCTATAGACAAAGATAACAAACCTTGTTCACTTATTTTTTCTAATTCTCTATCATCCACATCTATAATGTTTATAATATTATATAATTTCATAGTATTGTATTAACGGATTCATAAAAATTTTTTCAACAATAGATTTTATTTTAATTTCATTCTGTTGTGGTAAAATACACAATTGTGTCCCTGTATGAACTTCAACATTTTCTTCTATACCAAGATATCTTATTCCTTTTAAAACATAAATTGCAACAACATCTAAAACTTGAGGTTTATTCCATATGTTAATAACTGTTTTATCTTTTTCTTTTTTAAATTTTGACAAAATTTGATATTCCTCTATTACAGGATCTACTAACAAAACTTTTGTAATAT
The DNA here is from genome assembly GCA_046292225.1 of Endomicrobiia bacterium. Classification (GTDB taxonomy): domain Bacteria; phylum Elusimicrobiota; class Endomicrobiia; order DTEH01; family DTEH01; genus JANXDG01. The sequence continues at coordinate 4,892 of JBKBRH010000048.1, read as the reverse complement.
AAAAAATTGTGTCTTTACTTATATTACCTTTAAACAAATATAGTTTACTTGAACTAACTCCATCTATATTTTTGTATCCCAACGATTTTATCTGCGATAATAAAATATCATTTTTAATTTTTGTTGTAACTTTTACAATATATTTCATAAAAATTTAATTTAAATATTTCTATACAAAAGATTTTTTATCCCATTATCTAGGAAAGGATAAAAATTAAAAATTGCAAGATTTATTTTTTATAACAATTATTCCATATCAGTTAAAAGTACCCTGATTTGGTCTGCTACAATTTCACATAAATCACAAATATCTTCTACTGACTCAGCTAAATCTCGCAAAATAATTGTTTCAGCTGTGTTATATCCTGACTTAAAAATAGTTCTCAACAGTTCTCTCTTTTCATCATCTGCAACTTCTTCTAATGTTTCTATCTCGGCACAACCTGAAAGAATATCTTCTTTTGACGCTTTTGCTAAACTTTCAACAACTTTATAGAGATGCTTAGTTGATTTTAATCCAAGCTCAGTAAGTTGTAAAAGTCGTGTTTTAATCTCTTGTGTAAACTTACCTTCAAACAATGCTAAATATCTATCTGCTGTATGTGCCCAGTCAGCAATAGAATCTGCTTTATATACAAACCTCAACATATCTTCATATCCAACAAAGATTAAATTTCCTTTAACAATATCTAAAGTAAGTTCTCTTCTTATAATATCAGCTTCGTGTTCTTTTTGTGCAACATTTGTTTCAAAGTAGTCCTATCATCTAAATTTTTCATTGCTTCGTATAATGATTCTACTGTCTCAACAACTTTTTGTAAATGCTTCAAACTACGTTGTAAAACATCACTTTTTTTCTTTTTTGAAAATCAATCTAATAAATGTACCATAAATTTTAACCTCCTAAAAATAAATTTCTGTTAACTTTCTTACTAAATTATGAAGAAACTTCTTGTTTAAATTTCCTTTTATTAATGAGGAATTAAAGAAGTTTTTATATACACACTCTCTACCACTTCTTGATATAGTGGAAATGTTTATTAATACTCTTTTTACTTTCTCACTATTTCATTTTTTTACTAATCACTACCTCATCCCTGGTTAACATCTACCAACAATATAAGTAACCAAAATCTATTTACTTGTATAAATTAAATTTATAACAAATTTCTTATTAATTTCTACTAATAATTTTTTTAATTAAGCTTGTAGGCTTTTTGTATTTTATTCCGTACTTTTTAGAAATTAAATTTGCAGTTATACGTCCTGATTCATATATAGTAGGCAAACCGCTTCCTGGATGTGTTCCACCACCAACAAGATAACAATTTTCTAATTCTTCAAATTTGTTATGAGGTCTAAGGAATAACATTTGCTTCATATTATGTGCAAGATTAAATGTTGCTCCTACATAAACATTATAATCATAAACCCAATCATCTGGTGTAATAATTTTTTTAACTTCTATGTTAGAGATTAAATCTTTTAATTCAGTTTTTTGTACTACTTTTGATAAAACTTGGTCTGCAAAACTAATTTTTTCTCTCTGCCAATCTATTTTACAATTCATCTTGTTTGGTACAGGAACAAGTATATAAATTGTCGATTTACCCTGAGGTGCAAGCGTATCATCTGTTATAGAAGCATTCTGTATATAAAAAGACATATCTTCTGACCAGACTTTGTTCTTAAAAATATTTTCTACATTTTTTCTATAATCATCTGCAAAAATTATATTATGGTGAGCAATATCATACTTTTTCTTAATACCAAGATATATCATAAAAGTTGAACAAGAAAAATTTTTTCTATCAATATTTTGTTTCGAATATTTTTTTAAAATTCCATTTGGTAATAAGTTTGTTACTGAATATGAAAAATCTGAATTAATAATTACTTCGTCAGCAAAAATTTTTTCTCCATTTTCTAAAATTACACCTTTCACAGATTTACCTTCTAATAATAATTGTTTTATTCTTGTATTTGTAAAAATTTTACCATTATTTCCTTTAATAACTTTTGACATAGCTTCTGAAATTTTAAACAATCCACCAATAGTATGATAAATCCCGTATGCATGTTCAATAAAAGGAATCATAGTAAACGCAGCAGGACATTCCCAAGGTGACATTCCAAGATATTTTGCTTGAAAAGTAAATGTTAGTTTCAATTGTTCATCAAAAAAATATTTTCCTAAATTATCAAATAGGTTTTTACCGAATGAAAAATATGGTATCGCAAACAAAAAATTTTTATTAAACACTTTCCAATAACTTAAATAAGGTATTTGTAAACACGGGAATAACCTTCTAAATCTAACTTCTTCTCTTTTAAGAAATTTATCAAGTCCTTTTTCATTACCAGGGAAATGTTTTACAATCTCTTGTAACATTTTTTGATGATCTGAATAGACAAACACTTTTTTATCATTAAATATTATCCTATACATAGGTTCTAATTTTTTAAATTGTAATATATTCTCTGATTTAATACTAACTTCTTCAAACATTTCATCTAAAATAAATTTTAACATCAAAAATGTTGGGCCTGTATCAAAAATATATTGACCCAAATAAATTGGCGAATTTCTCCCACCTACATTTTTTTCTTTTTCAAATATAGTAACATCAAATCCGCGATAAGATAATATCATCCCTGCAGTTAACCCACCAGGACCTGCTCCTATAATAACTATTTTTTTATTTTTCATATTTTTAAAAAATAACCTAACTAAAAATAAAATTTATATTAAAACATCCATAAAATCTTTCTCAGAAAAACCAATAATTTCTTCTAACAAAGATTTTTTACCAAAGGTAATAAATTTATCTGGCACAGCAAATGGTATAATTTTATTATTTACATTATTTTTTATAAAAAATTCACTTATTGCAGAAAAAAATCCTCCTATTATAGTATTATCTTCTAAAGTAACAATTATTTTATTATTTCCTAGTTTTAACAATATCTCTTCATCTAACGGTTTTAAAAATCTCATATTTATTAAACCACACTCTTCATTTTTTTTATCTAATACTTTTTTTATATTGTAAACCTTAGGACCTAAAGTTAAAAAAATTGTATTTTTATTTTGAAAATCTTTTATTATTTCTGCTTTGCCTACAAAAATTTTATCAAATGTTTCAAACGAAACTTCTTCTTCAGGTATAAAATCTTTTGGATATCTTATAGCTACAGGTCCTGAAACATAATTTATTGCCGTATATAACATATTTTTTAACTCATTTCCATCTTTTGGTACCATAATTGTCATATTAGGTATTAGTCTTAAATATGATAAATCAAAAACACCGTGATGTGTAGGACCATCTTCGCCTACAATACCTGCTCTGTCTATCATAAAAATTATATGCAAATTTTGTAATGCAACATCATGAATAATTTGGTCAAATGCACGTTGTAAAAAAGTTGAATAAATTGCACATATAGGAACATACCCACTAACTGCTAACCCAGCAGAAAAAGTTACCGCATGTTCTTCTGCTATACCTACATCAAAAAATCTTTTAGGAAAATTTTTTGCAAACTCTTCTAACCCACATCCTTCTGTCATAGCAGCAGTTATACCTACAATTTTATCATTTTGTTTTGCTAACTCAACTATTGTTTTACTAAACACATCAGTAAAAGTTAACTTTGAAATATCTTTTTTAACAAAACCGTTCTCTATCTCAAATTTCCCCACACCATGATATTTCTCTGGTTTTTTTTCAGCAGGTTTATATCCTTTCCCTTTAGTAGTTAAAACATGTACCACTACAGGACCTTTGAAATTTTTTACACTATTAAATACCTCTATTAATTCTTTAATATCATGACCATCTACTGGACCTACATACGCAAAACCCATTTCTTCAAACAACATTCCTGGAAATATAAGTAATTTAAACCTCTTCGCTATACGAAGTAAGTATCCTCCTATAAAATGTAATCTTCTTAAAAATTTATCAATTTTAGATTCAATTTTTTTTAATAATCCTAAGGTAAGAATTTTTACTAACATTTTTGCTATAGCTCCAACACTTTTTGAAATAAACATTGCATTGTCATTAAGTACAACTATAAAATCATATCCTAAATGTCCCGCATGATTTAACCCTTCATATGCAAGGCCTCCAGTCAAAGAACCATCACCAATAACTGATACAACTTTGTAGTTTTCATTATTTAACTCTCTTGCAACCACCATACCTAAAGCTGCAGAAATTGCAGTAGATGCATGACCTACATTAAAAGTGTCATATTCAGATTCTTCCCGTCTTGGGAAACCACTTATACCTCCATATTGACGAAGAGTATTAAACTTTTCTTTTCTGCCGGTAAGAATTTTATGAGTATATGTCTGATGACCAACATCCCATACAATCTTATCTTCTGGTGTATTAAAAGCATAATGTAAAGCAATTGTAAGTTCTACAACACCCAAATTTGATGCTAAATGTCCACCTGTTTCAGACAAAGTTGTAATAATAAATTCTCTAATTTCTTTTGCAAGTTGCTTTAATTCTTGAAAACTTAATTTTTTTATATCCTGTGGAAAATTTACAAAATCTAAGATTTTCATCAATTTAATTTGTCCTTGAAGCAATTTTATGTACCAAAAATCTTAAATATTCAAAGTTGGTTTTGGGGAAATGTTTAGTAATAAAATCATCTGTTTGTTTTAAAATTTTTTTAATTTTTATTCTTGTATTTTTGACACTAAATATTTTAGGATAAGATAATTTATCTTTATCTTGGCCAGAGGTATAATCTATCAAATCATCAGTAATTTGAAACAAAACTCCTATGTTTTCGCCAATTTTTTGTAAGATCTTAAGTTTTTTATTCGACAAATTTTTTAATATTCCAGGAATTAACAAACTTGCTTG
>JBKBRH010000047.1:2620-8733 GCA_046292225.1 Endomicrobiia bacterium | reverse complement strand
GTAGATAACAAAATTAATTTTGTACTTTATAATCCTACAGCATATCAACCAGAAGGTGAAGTTTATGACTTAAATTTAAGATTTGTTGCAAAACTTAAATGTGAAAATAATGTTTTATTTTGGGATGGGAAATATGAATCAGGAGAATTTGTCCCTAAAGGAATTTATATTTACAAGATTAAAATAAAAGATAAAATTTTCACTGGAAGTATAATTGTTGCAAAATAAGTTTAAAATATGAAGAATAAAAATTTTATAATTTTTTTAACAATATTATTTATATCAAATCATATTTTTTCTTACGATGAATTAAGTTTTGCAGCAGAAAATTTTAGGTTAGCAGAAAATCCAGCCAAAGATGGTTCTGTATATACTATAACTACAAATCCAGCAGGGTTGTGGAATATAAAAGTTCCAGAAATTTTTATAAATTATCACATCTTATATCCTAACCTTACTGATAAAACAAAATTTTTAAACAACACAGCAGGATTAAGTTTTAAACTTATGGGTGGCGCTTTAGGAATGGTTTTTAACCAATTCGGTATCGAAGGATGGTATATAAGAGACAAAGTTATAATTTCTTATGGTCGGATAATAAAATCAAAATATGCTGTTGGAATTAAGTTTTTTTATGATAAAGAAAAATATTATTTAGATGAATATATGATACAAAACCCTGTATTTTTAAACGGAAACGAAAAAGAATATTTTGGTTTTTCTTTAGGAGGAATTTACATTGTTGATGAAGCAAACTCTTTTGGTTTAACAATAGAAAATATAAACCAACCAGATACAGGATTTTATACAAAAGATGTCTTACCTTTAATAATAAATTTGGGTTATAGATATAAATATGAAAAGTTAAAAATTTATCCTTCAATAAAACTTGACTTTGCAACAAAACAAGATTATACCACAAATTTAGCTTTTGAATATGATTTTATTATATTTGATAAAATAAAATTTTCGCCATCATTTTGTGGCAGTTATGGTAGTAGAGATTTAACTCGTGCTGTATTAGGTTTTAGCATACAAACAAAATCGGTTGGGATAAGTTATTGTTTTGGTTTAGATTTAATCAACAAACTTGATTTTGGCGGCCAACATTATATATCTTTAAATTATAGATTTATTCCTATAGATATAAAAGAAGAAAAAGTTCCTAAAGAAGAATATAATATTTTATTAAAAGAAAAAACACAATTAGAAAAACAGATCGAACAACTAAAAAAACAAATAGAAGAACAAAAAGCACTAATAGAAACAATTTCAGAAAAACCACAACCTACTGAAACTCAAACGGCACCAACACCAAATTATGTAGAAGAATTATTAGAAAGATTAAAACAACTAGAAAATAAATTAAAAGAGAAAGAAAAAACTACTATACAACAACCAACAAAAATTCAACAACCTGCAGCTGCTTCTTCGACACAAACTATTATACCTAAAAAAAGGTATCATAAAGTAGTAGAAGGTGATACATTGCCAAAACTTGCAGAAAAATATTATGGTGATTCATCTTTATGGAAAAAAATTTATGATGCTAATAAAGACAAAATCATAAGAGGACAGCTTGTTCCTGGGGTAGAACTTGAAATACCATAAAAAAATTGTTAAATTTTTATATTATAAATTTTAATTATTCAATAAAAACATATGACAAACAACGAAGAATTAGAGAAATTAGTTGAACAAGAAAAATTAAGGATTGAAAAAATTAGACAAAAAATAAAAAATTTAACTGACGAAATACAACAAAAAAAATCAAATGTTTCTGCACAACTTTTAAATATAGAAAATCAAACATTCACTAACAATATTTCACCTTCTATGTTTTCTGAAATACAAAATATGTTGTTAGAAACAATTACTAAGGGTTATGAAACAATTATACAAGAAAAAGAGAAAATTATACAAAAACTACAAAACGAAATTAATAATTTATTCAATAAATATGAAGAATTAAAAACTACACAAAACCAACAAATATCTCGTGTCTCAAACTTATCTTTAGAAAGAGATAAATCAGTAGTTGAAATGTTAAAAAAAATTGCTGAACTTGAAATAGAAAATAAATCTTTAAAAGAAAAAATAAATTTTTTAACTTCAGAAGAACAAAAACAACCTAAAATATTAAAAGATAACATAGAATGTATACTCTCACATATTAATCTTTTACGAGAAGTAATGGCAGAAATACTAAGATACTTTCGCAATCCTATAGGAATGATAAACGAAGCCTTTGAACTTATAAAAGAAGATATAGATGGTCATCCTGCAAATAAAAAAATTGTTACTGTACAAAAAGAGTTTTTAAGAATAAGAGATGCTATACTTACTACTATTGAAAAGTTAAAAATTTCTTCTGTAAATATTCAAAAAGTTGACATAAAATCAGTAGTTTCTTCATTAATAAAAAAATTTTATTCAGATTTTTTATCTAAAAATATTACAATTGACCAATCTCAAATAAAAGATAATTTTTTTATCTCAGCTGATATACAAATTTTATCTGATGCTATTGAAGAGATAATTTTAAACTCTATAGAAGCATTTTTAGAACCAAATCCTAACAACAGAATTGTTATAAAAATAAGTCAGCAACAAGCAAAAGTTGTTTTAACTATAGAAGACAATGGTGTTGGTATACCAGAACATTTAATCCCAAAAGTTTTTAATCTATTCTTTACTACAAAAGTAGAAACAGGACAACATTTTGGGATTGGATTGTTTAAAGCATTTTGGTTTTTAAAAATGTTCAATGCTAAAATAATTATCAATTCTGTTTTTAATCAAGGTACTTCTGTCAATATAGAATTTTTACCACAATAAAAATTATGGCAAAGAACGATCCGTCTATAGAAGCAACAAAACATTATTATCGTGGACTAGTTTTTGAATCTGTTGGCGAGATAGATCTTGCTATTGAAGAATACAAAAAAGCTATAGAATACGGAGCTGATTACGCAGATGTACACAACACTTTAGGCAAAGCATTAGCAAAAAAAGGGTTTTTAAACGAAGCAAGAATAGAATTTGAAACTGCTTTAAGATTAAACCCTAAATATTTAGAAGCAAGAAAAAATCTAAATGAACTAATAACAAAAATCAATCTTTTACAACAAAAATTTCAAGAATCTAAAAAAGAAAAAATTTTGACTAACACAGAAAAATTTTATGTACCAGAAAACATATCTGTTTCTAATGAACAACCAAAATTAGAATTAAAAGAAGCAATTACTACACAAACAACAATTCTTGAAAAATATAAAATATCAAAAACGATATTGAAATATTTTTTAATACTATCTTCTATATTAATAATAATAACTTTATTATCTTTGGGATATAAAAGTATTTTCAATCTACAACAACAAACACAAATGGTACTTCCAACACAACAAGAATCTATCTCTGCTATAACAAAATTTAAAGATAAATTAGCATTAAGCTGTTGGGTTTCACAAGAAATTTTGTTTTATAAAAAAATACAAAATAAAATAAATATTACAAATATAATAAAATTTGACAAAGACAATATTGTTCCTACTTCAATATGTTTCATAGGAAAAAATTTGTTTGTTTTAGATGGATGGAATAAAAAAATTTATAAGTTTATCATAACAAAAACAAAACCTATTCTGGTAAAATCAATTGATTTATCTAAAATAAATCCATTAGGTATATCTAATTATAAAAATCTGATTCTATTATTGGATTCAAAAGAACGACAAATCATTCTCTATGATATACAACTAAAAAAAATAGATTCAGTTAATATTGGTGTAAAAAAAGATATAGTTGGTATTTCTTCTTACAAAGACAAAGTTTGGTTGTTAGATAAAGAAGGAACTTTTTACGAATTAAAAAATTATTCAGAAATAATGAGTTTATATAAATCAGATTTTGTTTCAGGAAAAATTATATCTTCATTTTTAATAGATGAAAAATACTTATGGTTGTCAGAAGAAGGTTCAAAAGAGTTATATTTGTTCCCTAAAAAAGATATATTAAAACAAAATTTATGATAAAAAAAACTGTAAGTGAAATTTTAATAGAACACTTTGGTTTTGCCAAACAAGAAGTAGATCAAATGCTAAAAGAAGCAGAAAAAGTTGGTGTGATGCTTCAACAATATGTTGTAAATAATAAAAAAGTAGATAAAAATAAATTACTTAAAGTTTTATCTGCTGAATGGAACATAAAAGTTGTTGACTTACAAAATTTAGAAATTGATAATGATATAACAAAAATTGTACCTCTTGAAACTTGCAAACGAAATAAATTAGTCCCTTTTTCAAAGGAAGAAGAATTTTTGTTTATAGCTATGGCTGATCCAAGAAATCTTTTCGCAATAGAAGATATAGAGTTTAGAACAGGTCTAAAAGTTATTCCTTATTTAGCACTTTATGACGACATAAAAGAAAAAATAGAAGAGTTATATGGTAAAGAAGAATATAAAGAATCGCAGGAAGAAGTTTCACAAACATTATCTGTCTCAAAAGAAGAAATAATAGAAGACGCACAAGAACTTACTCAAGAATTACTTGCAAGTTTAGATGTCTCAGGAGAAATATCTATTGAACAACAAAAACAACAACAGGAAATTTCTGATATAATGCAAGTAGACACTTCTGCTCCAGAAGTTGAAAAACTTGTTAACGCATTAATTCTTGAAGCTGTTAGATTAAAAGCATCTGATATACACATAGAACCTTTTGAGAAAAAAATTATTGTAAGATACAGAGTTGACGGATTATTAAGAAAAGCCTCTTTTAAAATACCAATGACTTTTAAAAATGCTTTGATATCAAAAATTAAAATAATGTGTAATATGAACATAGTTGAAAGAAGGATACCTCAAGATGGTAGATTACAAGTTAAAGCAAAAGGAGTACCGTTAGAATTTAGAGTAAACATTGTCCCTACGATATACGGTGAAAGTGTAGTAATGCGTATGTTAGACAGGTCAGCCTCCAATATACCGTTAGAATCCTTAGGATTTTTGAGCGATACTTTAGAAAAATTTGTTGAATTACTTAATCGTCCTTATGGATTGATACTTGTTTGTGGACCTACAGGTTCTGGAAAATCTTTTACTTTAACTGCTGCATTACAAAAAGTTAAAGATCCTACACAAAAAATTCTTACTGCAGAAAATCCTGTAGAATACGAACTTGATGGTGTAGTTCAAGTACCAGTTAATCCTGATTTAAAAATGGGAGATAAAAAATTTGATTTTGCAACTGCGTTAAGAGCATTTTTAAGACAAGATCCTGACATTATAATGGTAGGAGAAATCCGTGATCAAGAAACAGCACAAGTTGCAATGGAAGCAGCATTAACAGGACATTTGGTACTTTCTACAATACATACAAATGATGCGCCATCTGCAGTTGCAAGATTGTATGAAATGGGTACACCTACTTATCTTATAGCAAATACTTTAGAAGGTGTTTTAGCACAAAGATTAATCCGTACATTATGTAATGAATGTAAACAACAAGAAAAAAGTCCTCCACAAGAATTGTTAAAAATTTTAGATGAACACGAAATTGATTATTCTAATGCAACATTTATGAAACCTACTGGATGTAGAAAATGTGGAAATACTGGTATGAAAGGAAGAACTGCTATCCATGAATTACTTGTTATGAATGAAGAAATAAGAGAACTTTGTTTAAAAGAAGTTTCTGCAAACAGAATTCGTGATGTTGCTATAAAAAATGGTATGAGAACACTTTTAGAAGATGGTTTAATAAAAGTTACAAAAGGTATCACAACATATGCAGAAATACTTTCTGTATGTCAAAGATAGCATATAATTTACAAACTTATAATTTTGGAGATATTTTATGTTTGATACAAAAAATAAACTTGAAGAAATTTTTGAAATTGTAAAAAACTTATCTTCTACTTTAGATCTTGATACTCTTTTAAAACGTATTGGAGATGCGGCAGAAAAATTGACTGACTCGGAAGCGAGTTCTATTATGCTTATAGACGAAGATAAAAAACATCTCTATTTTAAAACTGCTGGTGGAGAAAAAGGTACTGTTGTTAAAAAAATAAAAATAAAACTTGGTGAAGGAATTGCTGGTAATGTT
>JBKBRH010000047.1:0-2521 GCA_046292225.1 Endomicrobiia bacterium | reverse complement strand
TCAAAAGATCCAAGGTTTACTGGTAAAGTTGACCTACAAAGTGGTTTCAAAACAAGGTCAATATTAGCTGTGCCTATGTTAATAACTGGACAAGAAAATAATATTGAAGTAATAGGTGTTTTAGAAGTGTTGAATAAAAAAAATAATCAAGAATATAATGAAGAAGACAAAAAATTGATAGAAAGTTTAGCAGGACTTGCTTCTGTAACAATCTCAAATGCTAAGTTCTCAGAAAACCAGAGAAATTTTTTTACTAACATTACTGAGATAATGGTTTCTGCTATAGAAAATTTCAAATCAAAATCTGCTGGCATATATTGGAAAATAGCACAAACTGCTACAATGATAGCAAAAATGTTGAATATAGACACAAAATCAGAAGAGTATAAAACCATTTATTTTGGTTCTTTACTGCACGATATTGGATATTTATCTTCAAAACTTAAATCAGAAATTGAAACTGCAAACATTCTTGAAAGAAACAAAATAGAACAAAAACATACTCTAATAGGAGCAGAAATTGTTGAGAAAATCAATTTGTTAAAAAATATTTCTCCTATAGTAAAATATCATCATGAAAACTATGACGGCAGCGGCTATCCAGAAGGATTAAAAGGAGAACAAATTCCTTTATCAGCAAGAATTCTTGCTGTAGCAGAGTATGTTGAAGAATTAAAAATAAACAATTTATCAAAAGAAGAAATAATAAAATTATTACAACAATATAGTGGAACAAAATTTGATCCTGAAATTGTAAAAATTGTAACCAATATTTTATCTTCTGAATAAAATTTAAACCATATCTTGCATTTATAACTTACAATTTGTATTACACTAAAAATGGGGATGTAGTTCAGTTGGGAGAACATCCGCTTCGCACGCGGAAGGTCGCCGGTTCAAATCCGGCCATCTCCATTTTTTTATATTAATTTTTAAAACCACAATAAGTTCAAATAATGAATTATAAATTACAATTTGAAAAATATCTTTTAAAAACCTACAAAAGGTATAATGTTTTGTTTGTCAAAGGCAAAGGTAAATATTTATATAACAATTACGGTAAAAAATATTTAGATTTTTTTTCAGGACTAAGTGTATGTAATTTAGGTCATTGTGATAAAGAATTAATTAAAATTGTTGATAAACAAATAAAAACACTATGGCATTGTTCTAACCTTTACTATACAATACCACAATTAACTCTTGCAAAAGAGCTTATTAAAAAAATATTTCCCGCAAAAGTGTTTTTTTCAAATTCTGGAGCCGAAGCAAACGAATGTGCAATAAAACTTGCACGAAAATATGGCAGCAAAGATAACAGATACGAAATTATAACTTTCAAAAATTCTTTCCATGGAAGAACAATTGCTACACTTACTGCTACAGGACAAGATAAGTTTCATAAAGGATTTCAACCTTTATTAGAAGGATTTAAATATGCTGAATTTAATAATATAAATTCAGTAAAAAAATTGTTAAACAAAAAAACAATAGCTATAATAGTAGAACCTATCCAAGGTGAAGGCGGAGTTATACCTGCAGAAAAAAGGTTTTTAGAAGAATTAAGAGTTTTATGTAATGAAAACAAGTTATTGTTAATCTTTGATGAAATACAAACAGGTTTTGGTAGAACCGGCAAACTTTTTGCATACCAATATTATAATGTAAAGCCTGATATTATCACATTAGCAAAAAGTATTGCGAATGGTTTACCATTAGCTGCGACTATTGTAGATAAAAAATATTCAGAAATTTTTGATTATAGCGATCATGGTTCAACATTTGGCGGAAATTTAGTTGCTTGTACAGTTGGACTTTATGTTTTTAAAAAATTAAATAAAAATTTGTTAAATCAAGTAAAGATTGTTGGTGAATATTTTTATAACAAACTTTTAGAGTTAAAAAATAAATATAATTTTATAATTTCTGTTCGTGGAGTTGGACTTATGTTAGGAATGGAATTAAATTTTCCAGCAAGAAAAATTGTTGAAGAATGTTTAAAAAAAGGTCTTGTAATAAATGTAACTCAAGACAAAGTATTAAGATTTTTACCACCACTAATAATCACAAAAAAAGATATTGATTTTGTAATAAATATATTAGACGAAATTTTTAAAAATTTATGAATAACAAACAGATATTTTCTTTTGTAGTAAACGAATATGCTACAAATTGTTATATTTATAAAGATTTAGAATCGAACAATGCTATTATTATAGATCCTGGTGGTGAAACTAAACAAATTTTTGATTTTGTAGAAAAAAATAAATTGAATATAGAAAAAATTGTGTTAACTCATTCTCATTATGACCATATTAAAGATTTAGAATATATCATAAAATTCTTTCCTGTGGAAGTGATCATTCATCAAGAAGAATATCCACTTGTAGTTGATAACCAAAAAAATTTGTCATTATTTTTAGGTGAAGAATGTATAAAAAATCCTGGTATTATCAAATGGCAGAAGGTTAAAGATCAAGAAACTTTTTATTGTGGAAAACAGAAAATAAAAATTCTTCAC
>JBKBRH010000046.1:0-8784 GCA_046292225.1 Endomicrobiia bacterium | reverse complement strand
AACAAAACATATCAAAAAATTATTGATAAGAAAATTATAAATATTGCACAAAAATATAATCTCTCTTATTTTGGACCTAAATGGAAATATAACAAATCTTTTCCACAACAATTATTTTTAGATTTAAAATATTGAAATTTTTTTAATCAAGTTGTATAAACTTCTTTTAGATTATAAATCTTTAAATTTACACAAAAATTATGAAAATTTTGGTTTTAGGTTCTGGTGGTAGAGAACATACTATTGTATGGAAAATAAAACAATCACTTTCGTGTAGCAAGTTATATTGTATTCCTGGTAATGGTGGTATATCTGAAGATGCAATTTGTGAACCATCAATAAAAATTTATGAATTTGAAAAAATTTATGATTTTATTGTGGAAAACAAAATAGACCTTGTAGTTGTTGGACCAGAACAACCTTCAGTTGATGGTATAAAGGATTATTTGTCTAAATATAACATTGCTGTTTTCTCGCCGACAAAATCTCAGGCTCTGCTTGAAGGAAGTAAAGTTTTTGCAAAAAAATTTATGTATAAATACGAAATACCTACTGCAGATTTTGTTGTGTGTAATAATTATGAAGAAGCAAAAAAAATGTTAAAAGAAATGTTTAGAAAACATCCTGAAGGTGTAGTTGTTAAAGCAGACGGTTTAGCTTCAGGCAAAGGTGCAGTTGTATGTGATACAGTTGAAAAAGCTGAGGATGTTATATACGATATTATGGTTAGAAAAATTTTTGCTTCTGCAGGAGAAAAAATTGTTATAGAAAAAAAACTTAAAGGTATAGAAATGTCTTTAATAGCATTTTGTGATGGAGAGGCAATTTTACCTTTGACTCATTCACAGGATCATAAACAAATTTATGATGGTGACAGAGGGCCTAATACTGGTGGTATGGGAGCGTATTCACCTTTAAATTTTGTTTCAAAAAAGTTAGAAGAAAAAATTTATAACCAAATAATTAAAAATTTTCTTTCAGGGATAAAAAATTCTGGTTTAGATTATTGTGGTGTGATTTATTTTGGTTTAATGATAGAGAATCTCGGGAAAGAAAATGAACAACCATATGTTTTAGAATTTAACTGCAGGTTTGGTGATCCTGAAACACAAGTAATTTTACCGTTGTTAAAAAATGATTTGTTAGAAGTAATAACTTCTACAGTAGAGAAAAAATTAAAAGATATTAAATTATCTTTTTATAACAAGTCAGCTTGTTGTGTAGTGATGGCATCAAAAGGGTATCCTCAAGAGTATGAAGCTAATAAAGAAATTACTGGGTTAGAAGAAGTAAAAAAACTACAAGATGTGATAGTTTTTCATGCTGGGACAAAAAAAGTTAATAACAAATATTTTACTTCTTCAGGTAGAGTATTAGGTGTTGTTGGGTTAGCAGAAAGTTTAAAGGAAGCAGTTGAAAGATCATATTTAGCAGTAGAAAAAATTAATTTTGAAAACAAATATTATCGCAAAGACATAGCTAAAAAAGGAGTATCTATAATGGAGAATATTTATGATAACATATAAACAATCAGGTGTGGATATAGATAAGGCGAATAGATTTGTCGACTGGATAAAGAAAAAAATTCCACAGATAGGTTTTTTCAGTGGTTTTTATGAAATAGAAAAAAATAAATACTTAGTTGCAACGACAGACGGTGTTGGTACCAAACTTAAAATAGCACAACTTCTAAATAAACATACCACAATAGGTATTGATTTAGTAGCAATGAATGTTAACGATATAATTACTTGTGGAGCAAAACCGTTATTTTTTTTGGATTACATTGCTTGTGGAAAAATAGATCTTAATGTTTTAAAACACATAATACGCGGAATAATAAAAGGCTGTAAACTTGCAAATTGTAAAATTCTAGGTGGAGAAACAGCAGAGATGCCAGGAATGTACGAACCTGGTGAGTATGATTTAGCAGGGTTTGCTTGCGGTATTGTAGATAAAGATAAATTTATAGAAGGTAAATATATAAAAGAAGGTGATATTGTAATAGGACTATTTTCTTCAGGATTACATTCTAATGGTTATTCGTTAGTAAGAAAAGTATTTTCACAAGAAGAACAAATAAAATTTGCAAAAATTTTGCTTAAACCAACGAAAATTTATGTTGAAGAGATAATGGAACTTATAAAAAAATTTGAACCTAACAAAGAACTTAAAGGTATAGTAAACATTACTGGTGGTGGGTTTTATGATAATATTATAAGAGTGTTGCCAAAGAATTTAAAAGCACAAATAGACAAAAATTCTTGGCAACCACAACAAATATTTAAAATAATACAACAAAAAGCTAATATTCCTGATAAAGAAATGTATAGAACTTTTAATATGGGTATTGGGATGGTGATAATTGTTGATAAAAAAATAGTTGAAAAAGTTAGTAAATTTTTTGAATGCAGAATTATAGGCAAAATTGTTTCTTCAAAAAAAACAGAAGTTGAATTAATATGAGTAAAAAACTTTCTTTAGGATGGTTTGCAACATCACGTGGTAGTACCTCGCTTAAAATTTTTAATTATATCTACGATTCCATAAATTCTGGCGAGCTCAATGCTGAAATAAAATTTGTTTTTATAAATCGTGAATTAAAAGAGCAAGAAAATTCTGATATATTTATAAAAACTGTTAGTTCTTATAAAATACCAATTTTTAGTTTCTCTTCGTTAAAATTTTTGCCTGAACTTAAAAAATCTAATATAGAATTGTGGAGAAATGAATTTGATAAAAAAGTTTATGAGATGATAAAAAATTTTAAAGTAGACATAGTGATGTTGGCTGGATATATGTTGGTATTAAGCAAATTTTTGTGTGAAAAATTTAATTTTATAAATTTACATCCGGCATTGCCCTGGGGACCAAAAGGTACCTGGCAGGAAGTTATAAATAAAATAATAGAAGAAAAACATAAATACCACGGTGTAATGACACATATTGTTACTGAAGAGCTTGACAGAGGGCCTGTGTTAACATATTGTAAGTTTGAAATAAAAGAGTATCATTTTGATAAAATTCGTCAAGAAGGCGTGAAGTATGAATTACCTCTTGTTAAAAAAACATTAAAGCTACTTGCTGATAAAAAATTAGAAATAATAAATAGGAAAGTTTTTTATAACAAAAAATTGTTAGAAAACGGATTAGAAATTACTGAGAAAGAATTAACTGAATAAAAATTTAAACACGATCTAAAAACAGATAACTTTATTAAATTAAACAATTAAATGTGATTAAAACTGCAAGATTTTAATATATATTCTTCTTGTTTAAGATAAGTTTTATTTCTTTCGATAATTTCTTCCCAATCAACTTTGTGTCCATCAAATTCAGGTCCGTCACAGCATACATATTTTATTTTGCCTTCATATGTTATTCTACAAGAACCACACATTCCTGTACCATCTATCATAATTGTGTTTAAAGAAACAATTGTTTTTATATTATACGGTTTTGTAATTTCAGAGACAACCTTCATCATTGGAATTGGACCCACA
This sequence comes from Endomicrobiia bacterium, assembly GCA_046292225.1. GTDB lineage: Bacteria > Elusimicrobiota > Endomicrobiia > DTEH01 > DTEH01 > JANXDG01. The sequence goes on along the minus strand of JBKBRH010000046.1, from coordinate 5,281 downwards.
GCATAGACCAAATCTATCTTTATTTTTTGATTTATTAACTTTTTTAAAATATCACTTACAAATCCTTTTTCACCATAAGAACCATCGTCGGTTGTTATATACAATTCATCTGAAAGTTTTTCAAATTCTTCTTCAAGTATAACTAAATTTTTATTTCTTGCTCCAATTATTGTAATAATTCTGTTTTTTTCTTTTTTCAACGCTTTCGCTATAGGATAAACCTCTGCAGTACCAACTCCGCCACCTATAAGTACAACTGTTCCATAATTTTTTATCTCTGTAGGTTTTCCTAAAGGTCCTACTATGTGATACAAAACATCTCCTTCTTTAAGGGCACCTAATAATTTTGTAGTAAAACCTACCTCTTGAAAAATTAAAGATATAGTTTTTTTGTTGAGGTCTATTTCTGTGATAGTTAATGGTATTCGTTCACCTTTTTCCTCTACCATAAGAATAACAAACTGTCCTGGTTTATAATGTTCTGCTATAAGAGGTGCTTGAATTTCCATTTTAATAATTCTAGTATTAGAAAACTCACCTATAATATTTTTTGAAACTATTTTATTGTTCATTATGAAATCTCTTAAATCTATTTTTACAATAATGGTAAATATCTTTTTATCTCATAATCGCTTATTTTTGTTCTATAATTATCCCATTCAATTTTTTTGTTTTCTAAAAATTTGGTATAAATATGTTCTCCTAAAGCATCTCTTAAAAGTTTTGACTCTTCTGCAATTTCAATTGCTTCTATTAGTGAACCTGGTAGTTCTTCAATTTTTCTTGCTTTTCGTTCAATTTCTTCCATTTCATATGCAGAAACTTCAAGTGGTTCAGGAAGTTGATATTTATTTTTTATCCCTTCAAGACCTGCTTTTAACATCACAGCAAAAGCAAGATATGGGTTACATGCAGGATCTGGAAATCTTACTTCTATACGGGTTGATTTTTCTTTACCTGGTTTATATTCTGGAACACGAATTAGTGCAGACCTATTCTTCGTTGCCCAACAAATATATACAGGTGCTTCATATCCAGGAACTAATCTTTTATAAGAATTTACCCATTGGTTGCTAACAATACAAATTTCTCTACAATGTTTAAGTATCCCAGCAATATAGCTTTTTGCAATATCTGATAAATGATATTTATCCTTTTCTGAAAAAAACATATTTTTATCATCTTTAAACAAACTTTGGTGCACATGCATACCAGAACCATTTACTTCAGCTATAGGTTTTGGCATAAATGTTGCATATAATCCTTTTTGTTTTGCAACTTCTTTTACTAAAACTTTGTAGGCTATAACTTTATCTGCCATTTGTAATGCAGAATCATATTTTAAATCTATCTCATGTTGACTTGGAGCAACTTCATGATGTGCATATTCTGCTTGGATTCCCATCTGTTTTAAATATTCCATTGTCTTTAATCTGAGTTCAAGTCCAGCATCTTCACCTGGCATTGAGTCAAAATATCCCGCGGTATCTATAATTTCTGGTATTTTATCTGATTTAAAATAAAAATATTCTAACTCTGGACCTACATAAAAATGTGTAAAACCAAAAGTTTTTAATTCTTCCAAATTTCTTTTTAAACAATATCTTGGATCACCTTCGTACGGATTGCCGTCCGGAGAAAAAATGTCGCATACCATCTTTGCTGTGTTTTCTCTGTAGGGAAGAATTCTAAAACTTTCTGGGTCAGGTTTTGCAATTAAGTCAGATTCGTATATTCTTGCAAAACCTTCGACAGAAGAACCGTCAAATCCCATACCTGAATCCAATGCTTCAGGAAGTTCATCTTCTGTAATTGTGAATGTTTTAATTCTTCCTAATATATCTGTAAACCACAGTTCTATAAATTTTATGTTCTTTGATTTTACTATGTTTAAAATATCTTTTTTATCCATAAATTTCCTCCTGAGAGTTTAATATTTAAAAAAGCTAAAAGATGAAATTTTAAAACTTCTATAAAATATTGAATTATTTTGCAATATCTTATAAATATTAAGTTCAGTATGAAACTTAATTTAAAAGATTATAGATTAATTTTTTTCGATTTTGATGGAGTGATTGCAAATACTGAATGGAAACATTTTGCCGCGTTTAATAAAGTATTGAAACATTATGGTATAAGAATATCTAAAGATGAATATTTAAAGGAATACTTAGCATATGATGATAAAGGATGCTTTAAAAAAATTTTTTTAGAAAAACTTAAAAGAAATTTATCAGATGATGAATTGAAAATTTTAATAAATAAAAAAACAAAAATTCTGATGTCGAAACTTAAAAAAGGATTTGAATTTTATAAAGATACAATAAAGTTTATAGAATATACTAAAAAAAATTTTCCAGAGATAAATTTTTGTATTGTTTCAGGTGCTTTAAAAAAAGAGATAGAATATATTTTAAAAAAATTAAATTTGTTAGACAATTTTGTTATTGTAGTTTCTTCTGAAGATGTCAAAAATGGTAAACCATCACCAGAACCGTTTGTTTTAGCAAAAAAACTTTGTGAAAAAAAATTAAGACAAAAATTTAGTTGTGATAAAATTTTAGTTGTTGAAGATTCAATTAACGGTATAAAATCTGCCTTAAGTGTAGGATTTAAAGTTTTAGCAGTTGCTCATACTTATAGCATAAAAAAATTAAAACAAACCAAAGCAAATTTTGTAGTTAAGAATTTAGATGAAATTTTTAAGTAAAAGTATTTGATTAAATGGTAAAAAATTATAAAAATTTCATCTAGCAGGAGGACAAAATCATGCTTTTTTGGATTATACGAAGCGGGGTAATTGTATTAGGTTCTTTTATAGGTTATTATATTCAAAGGGATATTTTTGGGTTGTTAATAGGTTTAGGATTTAGTATAGTTATAATTTTTTTAGAATTGTTAATTTCTAAAATAAAATTGGACACTCTTATTGTATCAGTTATAGGTATAACTTTAGGGTTGATAGCAGCACAGGTTGTAGATTATTTAGTTTTTTTATTAGAAGAACCTGTTGTTTCTGATATATTTAGAAAATTTTTATGGCTTATAAGGATAGGATTTGCATATCTTGGTTTAATTGTTGCTGTACAAAAAAAAGCAGAAGTTGATCTATTAGATAAAGATATTTTAAGAAGATCAAGATATAAAGATAAAAGTAGTGTGTTGATTTTAGATACTTCAATGATTATAGATGGCAGAATTGTTGATATTTATGAAACAAAGTTTATAGAAGGGCCAATGTTGATACCTAAATTTGTATTAAACGAATTACAACTTCTTGCTGATTCACAAGATCATAATAAAAGAATAAGAGCAAAACGTGGACTTGAAATGTTGCATAAGTTAAAAGAAGAAAAAGCAATAAGTATTGTAGAAATTGACTATCCTAATATTAAAGAAACAGATGCTAAACTTATAAAATTAGCAAAAGATATAAATGGAAAAGTTCTTACTGTAGATTATAATTTAAACCGTATAGCGACTTTAGAAGGTATTGGTGTTTTAAATGTGAACGATTTAGCAAATGCGTTAAAACCAGTATTTTTGCCAGGAGAAAGTTTTTCTGTATATGTTGTAAAAGAAGGAAAAGACTATAATCAAGGTGTTGGATATTTAGACGATGGGACAATGGTAGTTGTTGAAGACGGAAGAAAATTTATTAATCGTAAGATTGATGTAGTTGTTACTTCAACTTTACAGACCTCTTCTGGAAGAATAATTTTTACTAAACCAATATAGTTTTTATATGAAGGATTTAAAAAATTTTTCTTGTGTAGTTATTTTACTTGCTGCAGGGAAAAGTAAGAGATTTAATAATAAAATAAAAAAACAGTTTTTAAAATTAAATGGGAAAACATTAGTAGAATATGTTTTTGAAAAATTTGCAAAGTTGAGTTATATTAAAAGATTTATTGTTGTTGTACCGAAGGAAGATTTTAAAAAAATAAACAGAATTTTTGAAAAAAAATATAATAAATTAAACTTTGATATTGTAATTGGTGGAAAAGAAAGATATGATTCTGTTTTTAATGCTGGAAAATATGTTGATGATGAGACATCTTGTGTGATAATTCACGATGTAGCGCGACCATTAGTCAGTTTAGATTTGATAAATAGATGTGTTAAAGAAATAGAAAATTATGATTGTGTAATTCCTGCTATAAAAGTTTATGATACAATTAAACTTATAAATTCTAATTTAGAAGTTGTTAAAACTTTAGACAGAGAAAAATTAGTTTTGGTTCAAACACCGCAAGTGTTAAAAACTGAAGTTTTTAAAAAAGTTTACTCGAAAAAAAATTTATTAAGATGGACAAAAAAATATAAAATTACAGATGATGCCCAACTTGTAGAACTTCAAGGTTATAAGGTTAAAGTTGTAGCAGGAGATAAAAATAATATAAAAATTACCACTAAAGATGATTTAAATTTTATCTACAAATAATATTGAAAAAGTTTTAATTTTATGACTAACACAGAATATTTTGTAGGCATAGGTTATGATTGCCACAAGTTAGTTAAAGGTAAAAAATTATATCTTGCAGGTGTTGAGATAGATTTTGACAGAAGACTAAAGGGACATTCTGACGCAGATGTTGTTTTACATTCAATTTGTGATGCTTTACTTTCAGCTATAGGAGAAAAAGATATAGGAGAAATTTTTCCTGATACAGAAAAAAAATATAAAAATATTTCAAGTAAATTAATTGCCAGAAAAGTTTTAGAAAAACTTAAGAAAAAAAAGTTTAGAATTGTTAATATTGATGTTGTAACGATTTGTGACCAACCAAAGATTTCAAAATATAAGCAGAGAATTTTAAATTCGTTAAAAGAAGTTTTTAATACAAATTGTGTTAATATAAAAGGTAAAACAACAGAAGGAATAAAAAATTTTAAAGATTATATACAATGTTATTCTGTTGTTTTGGTTAGATATGAAGATATATAATACTCTTACTGCTTTGGAAGAAGAGTTTATATCACAAAAAAAAAATGAGGTTAATATGTATGTTTGTGGTATTACTCCGTATGATGAAGTACACTTAGGTCATGGAAGATGTTATGTAGTTTTTGATGTTTTAAGAAGATATTTAGAGTATAAAGGATATAATGTAAACTACATACAGAATTTCACAGATATAGATGATAAGATTTTAAACAAATCAAAAGAGCTTAATTTAGAACCAAAAGAAGTTGCAGAAAAATATATAAACATATATTTTGAAGTAGAAAAAAAACTTAATATAAAACAAGCAAAATTTTATCCAAAAGTTACTGAACA
>JBKBRH010000045.1:0-8806 GCA_046292225.1 Endomicrobiia bacterium | reverse complement strand
TTACCTGTAGCAAAAGTTGCTACTAAAATTATGCTTGGACATAATCTTTCTTCTCTGCTTAAAGAATATAATTTTACGCAGGAAAAAATTTTTGATTTAAAATATTATACAGTAAAAGAAGTTGTTTTACCATTTAATAAATTTTCTAATGTAGATATAGTACTTTCACCAGAGATGCGTTCTACTGGCGAAGTTATGGGAATAGATAAAACCTTCCCTTTAGCATATGCAAAATCACAGTTCGCAGCTTCAAGTAATATACCTGTAAGTGGTAAAATTTTATTAAGTTTAAATAATAAAGATAAACAGAAAGGATTAAAAATAGCAAAAAATCTTGTAGAGTTAGGATTTAAACTAATTGCAACCTCTGCTACTGCAGAGTTTTTTTTAAAACACAATATAGAATGTGAAAAAATTAGCAAACTTTCTGAAGGAAGACCTAATATTGTAGATATTATTTCAAACAAAGAAGTTGTTTTAATTATCAACACACCTACAGGTAAAGGAAAGTCGTTTTCAGACGGGTTTTATATTCGTAGAGCTGCAACAGTTAATAATATTCCTATTGTTACAACAATTGAAGCTGCATTATGTGTTGTAGAATCTATAAAAGAATTGAAAAAAAATTATAATATTCTTACACAAAAAATTAATTTTGATGTCTTACCATTACAAAAATGGTACAAAAATTAATTTTATTATTTCTTTTCTTTTATTGACATATCAATTATATTTTTATATAATAAAACCCTTCCTTATATGAATAACGATATTTTAAAATTGTCCAAAGTTGACCTACATAGACATCTTGATGGTTCTGTCCGAGTAGAAACTATTTTAGATATAGCTAAAAGACATAATTTTTCACTTCCAACAGATGATGTTAATGAACTAAAAAAATATGTTCAAGTATCTCCTCAATGTAGATCTCTTAGCGAATTTCTTAAAACATTTGATTTTTTTTATAATTTTTTAAAATTTCCTGATGTGTTAGAACAGATAGCGTATGAAAGTTGTCAAGATGCGTTTAAAAAAGAAAATATTAAATATTTAGAATTAAGATTTGCTCCACCACTACAAACTAATCCTGAAATTGGATTTAATGAAGAAGATGTATTAAAAAGTGTACTTCATGGGATAAAATATGCACAAAGAAATTTTAAAATTAAAGTTGGTGTTATACTTTGTCTTTACAGATATCATAATATTACAGAAGAACAAAATTGGAAAACATTAAAGCTTGCAGAAAAATATTCTGGTAATGGTGAAGTTGTAGGTATTGATTTAGCAGGAGATGAATCAAAATATTCTGTTTTGTTATATAAAAAATTTTTTGATTATGCAAAAGTAGCTGGTATACCTATAACCTGTCATGCAGGTGAAGCAGGAAATGCAAAAGAAGTGTATAACGCTATAAAGTTAGGTGCAAGACGAATTGGTCACGGGATACATATTTATGAAGATGAAGAAGTTATGAAAATAGTAAAAAATGAAGGGATAACTTTAGAGATTTGTTTAACATCAAATTTGCAAACACAAGTTGTAGAAACTATAGAGAAACATCCTATAAAAAAATATTATGATTATGGAATAAAAATTACAATTAATACTGATGATCCATCTGTTTCAGGTGTTGATTTAAACTATGAGTTAAATTTAGCACATAATGTTTTTAAATTTAGTTTAGAAGATATAAAAAAAATAATAATAAACGCTTTAGAATCGGCATTTATCTCAGACAAAGAAAAAAGAAATTTGTTAGAAGAATTTAACAAAGAATTTTATAGTAATCTTAAATATTAAAAAGGAGAGAAATTATGACATATAAAGAATCAGAATTTCCACAAATACTAGAGATTTTATTAAATTATGCCAAAAAAGGGTTTCCTTTAGATGAAATAATAAAAGAATCTTATAAATTGTATAAAAATGTTCCTATTTATATAGGTATTGTAGGTATGTGTATTGAAAATTTAGTAAGAGAAGAAAAAAAAGAAAATTTTAAAAAAGGTGATGTCATTATTGTAGTCGACAAAGATAAGGTTTATCAAGGTATAGTAGATAAAATAGATAAAAATGGTAATTTTAGTTTAAAAAATGTAAAAATTATAGAGAACAAAAAAGTTGTAAAAATTAAATTTAAAGATAAAAAATTGTTTAAAATAGAAAAAAATATTTTACAAAAATTGTGGCCGTCTTTGTATTTTAAAAAGTAAAAATATTTAATTATAAAACTTATACAATTCTTGAAAAGAAACTTAATAAAGGGGGAGGACTAGAATATAATATGTTAAAGAAAAATTTATCAAAAGGTGTTTATATTATATCAGGACCTAATAAAATAAAATTAGTTTCTGGTGAAATTACAAGTATAGCTAAAAAATTTGATATAGGAGAGGAAGTTTTTATCCCTGAAGGTAAAAAAATTCCTTTAGAAGTGGAAATACCATCAGTTGTAGAAATTGATAATGAAATTACATTAAATTTTTTACTATCACGGACAATACCCGATGATTGGGATGAAGTTGTTGAATATTTAGTTTTAAATAAGATTAATGCATTGATAATTTTTGGTGAAGTAGATACTGGAAAAACATTTTTTTCTACTTATATAACAAATAAACTTATTGCTAAAAATATAAAACCTTCAGTATTAGATTGTGATACAGGACAGTCAGATATAGGTCCACCATCAACTTTAGGTTTAGTAGTTTTTAATAAACCTGTTTTGTTTATGACAGAACTAAAACCTGACAAAATATATTTTGTAGGTTCACATTCGCCATCAGAACATTTTTTATATTATATATGTGGTTTTACAAAACTTGTAAATTATGGGTTAAAAAACTCAGATATTGTTATTATAGACACTCCAGGTTGGGTTTTAGGAGATGGTGGAAGAATGTTAAGAAATAGTGAGATAGAGATTTTGTCTGCTTTAGAGACAAATTTTGCAGTTGTGTTACTACAGAGGAATAAAGAAATTGAACATCTTGTTAAATCTTTACCTCAAAATAAAGTTATAAGATTAACAGTGTCAAAAAAGGCATCGCCAACTTCAGTTGAAGAAAGAAAAAAATTGCGTGAGTTTGTGTATAAAAAATATTTTTCAAAGATAAAAAAAATAGAATTTAAATTCGAAGATATCTCAACTGACAGAGTTTATTTTCTTACAGGACAAGTTTTAGAAAATAAAACAAAAAATTCTAATATATTATGGATAGAACAACTATCAGGTTTTGAAGGGTTATATGTTATTTCAGAAAAACCTTTGTCTGAGAAAGAAATTGAGGTATTAAAAAAAGTTTATAACATTAAAAAAATAAAAAATGTTGTTGAAAATGAGTTTAAAAATGTAATAGTTGGATTGTTAAATAAAGATAATGAACTAATATGTTTAGGTATAATAGAAAAGTTAGATTTTAAAAATAAAAAAATTAGTATTTTTTATCCAGAAAATAATGATTTGAATGATGTTAAAATAATTCAATTTGGTTCTTTACGACTTACTAATGAAGCAGAAGAGAACGGGTTTGTTGAACCTGGAATTTTATAAATTTAAATTTGATGGAGGTTTTTATGCCAGTAAGATTGTTTCCTAAAGAGAAAGATTTTTTAGGGATGTTGCTAAATCAAGCAGAAAAAGTTGCTGAAGGAGTACAAAAATTGTGTGAATTTTTAGAGAATATAAATGAAGAAAATAAAAAAAATGTTGAACAAATTGAAGAAGAAGCAGATTTGTTAAGAAAAAAATTAGTTGATGAACTAAATAGAAGTTTTGTAACACCTTTTGATAGAGAAGATATTTTTGCGTTATCTCGTGCAATTGATGATATTGTTGACTATGCAAAAAGTACTGTTGAAGAAATGATGTTGTTTAAAGTTCAGCCGGATTTCTATATGAAAAAAATGGTAGAAGCAATAAAAAATGCTACAAAAGAAATTGTTTGTGCTTTAAAACTTTTAAAATCAGATCCGAAATCTGCAAGTGAATGTGTAGTTCGTGCAAAAAAAGCAGAAAATTTTGTAGAACATAGGTATAGAGAAGGGTTGTCAGAATTGTTTGAGTCAGATGATATTAAAAAAATATTAAAAACAAGAGAAGTTTACAGACATTTGTCTAATGCTGCAGATCGTGCTGATGAAGCAGCAAATATTATAAGTGATATTTTGGTTAAAAATACATAGTTAAAGAATAAAAAAATTAAACAAAATTTTTTTAAAGTTTTGATATCTTTGTGTATATATAGACACTTCGTTTAGGTGTTAGTAGATAGGAGATAGTGGGAAGTGATAAAGTGAGAAGATAGGTGGTAGGTGATAGTAGGTAAGTGATAGTAATAAAGTGAAAAAGTGAGAAAGATTGTTAATAAACACCTCTCCTTCCTCCTTAATAGGAGGAAAAAATTCTTCTCTCTATTAAGAGGGGGTTAGGGGGTGTGTTGTATTACTTAGGTGGTAGGTAATAGTAGGTAGTGAGAAAAGGTGATAAAGTGAAAAAAGAGTTCAGTTGGCTACTAGATTTTTGTGTTAACATTTGTTGTGTTGTTTGGAGGGGAAGGTCGCATTTATTATTTTTTTAATTTTATCGTCAATAAAACATAATAATTCATAAAGAAAGTTAACAAAATTTAAGCATTAGGAGGTTTTAAAAAATATGATAAAAGCAATTATATTTGATTTAGATAATACACTTATGGATTTTATGAAAATGAAACGTGCAGCAGTAGACGCAGCTGCTGATGCAATGATAGATGCGGGACTTAATATCTCAAAACAAGAATTGCTTGATAAAATTTTTAGTATTTATTGGAAAGAAGGTATTGAAGATCAACAAATTTTTGATAAAGTTTTACTTCGTGAATTTGGCTATGTAGATTATAAAATTCTTGCTGCTGGTATTATTGGATACCGAAGAGCAAAAGAAGCTAATGTCTATACATATCCACATGTACATTTGACACTTACCGAACTTGTAAAACGAGGAATAAAAATGTGTATTGTTTCTGATGCACCAAAACTTCCTGTATGGATGAGAGTTGTATCATTAAATATTCAGCATTATTTTGAGTTTGTCCTAACTTTTGATGATACTGGTGAAAGAAAACCTTCTTCTAAACCGTTTCTTATGGCACTTGAAAAACTACAAGCAAAACCTCAAGAAACTTTGATGATAGGTGATTGGGCAGAAAGAGATATTGTTGGAGCAAAAAAAGTTGGTATGAAGACAGTTTTTGCACGGTATGGCGATGAGTTTAATACTGTAGATTCTGGTGCTGATTTTGAAATTACTGATATTATACAACTATTAGATATAGTTGATAAATTAAAAAATGAATAGCTATGAAAATATATGGTGTCATAGATAGAATAGAAGATGATAAAATAGTAGTTATTAACATTTTAAAAAATAAAGGTGTAATGTATTTAAATAAAGATATTTTTAGATTTAGAATTTATGAAGGGTTGTGGCTAAAAATTGAATTTCTTCCAGATGAAGAAAAGACAAAAGAAACAAAACTTAAAATTATAAAACTTCAACAAGAACTATTGAACAAATCAAAAAATAAAAAAAGAGATGATTCCTTGCCATAGAAGAAAAGTTATAAGTATTTGGTTTTCTTACCTTCTTATAATTGTTTTTTTGTTTTTAAATTCTCTCCTATCTAAAGAATTAAGATTATATTTTTTATATGTTGGTCAAGGAGAATCTACTTTTATTGTTACACCTAATGATAAAACTATGTTGATAGATGCAGCAGATAGAGATGAATATTATGATTATGGTGAAGTGGTTTATAGGTTTATAAAAAATCTTGGATATAAAAAAATTGATATAGCAATGATTTCTCATCCGCATAGGGACCATATTGGTGGGATGGTTTTTATTTTGTCTAATTTAAAAGTAGAAAAATTTTATGATCCAGGTTTTCCTTATCCTTCATCTACATACCACGAAGTTTTAGAAATAGTAAAAGAAAAAAATATAGAATATTATCTTGCCAGAGAAAATGAAAAAATTATGCTAGATTCTGAGTTAGAGATTACTATTTTGTATCCACCTGAAAAATTGTTATTTGATACACCAAATGATAATAGTGTAGTTTTAAGAATAAAATATAAAAATATATCTGTTTTATTTACAGGAGATATAGAAAAAAATGCTGAGTTAGAAATTTTTAAAAAATATAAAAAATTAAATCAAAAAATTGTATCAAATATATTAAAAGTGCCACATCATGGGTCGCGGACTTCCTCTACTGAAAAATTTTTAAATTTAGTTTCGCCAGAAATAGGAATAATTTTTTGTGGTAAAAATAATAGATTTAATTTTCCTCATAGAGAAATTATAAAAAGATATAAAGATTTTGGAGTTGAAATTTATAGGACAGATTTAAATGGTAACATCGAAATTATTATAGATGGTGAGGATTATATAGTAAATACATATTACTGAACAATCAATATGAGAAAACAAATAGTTGTATTAATGTCTGGAGGTGTTGATTCATCAGTTGCAGCATATCTATTATCACAAAGATACGATATTATTGGGCTTACTTTAAAATTATGGAATTGTGATGATTTAACTGAAACACAAAGACAATTATGTTGCTCTCCTAAAGATATTTATGATGCAAAAAATGTTTGTTTTCAGTTAGGAATACCACATTATGTTTTGGATTTGTCAAAAGAATTTGAAAATTATATTGTAAAAAATTTTTGTGAAGGGTATTTATTAGGTAAAACACCTAATCCTTGTATAGTTTGTAATGCTAAAATTAAATTTTATTCTGTATTAAAAAAAGTTAATGATATTTTTAATATCAAATATATCGCTACGGGACATTATGCAAGAATTGTCAAAGAAGATAATAAATTTTTCATTGCTAAAGCTAAAGATGAACTTAAAGATCAATCATATTTTTTATCTCAAATATCTAAAGAATTTTTGCCATATATTATTTTTCCATTAGGAGAACTTTTAAAAGATGAAGTAAGAAATATAGCAGAAAAAGTTTCTCTTAAAGTAGCAAGAAAAAAAGAAAGTTTTGATTTATGTTTTGTTCCTGACAGAGATTATAGAAAATTTTTGTTATCAAAAGGATATAAAGTAAACAATAAAGGTAAAATAGTAGATATTAAAACTAAAAGATTTTTAGGTTATCATAAAGGGTATATAAATTATACGATAGGTCAGCGTTCAGGTTTAGGATTAAAAAATTTTTCTAAAAGAAAGTATGTAGTAGAAATAGATCCTCAAGAAAATATTGTATATGTAGGTGATGAAAGTTTTTTATATAGTGATAAACTTATAGCAAAAAATTGTGTTTTTTATGAAGAAAAAGAAAAAATTTATAAGAACAGATTGTTTGCTAAGATAAGATATAAATCTGATTATGTTGAGTGTAGATTGGAAATTTTTGATGATTATATGAGAGTTGAATTCTTATCCCCACAGAAAGCAATTACTAAAGGTCAATATGTTGTAATATATGATATAAATGGAAAAATACTATGTAGTGGTGAGATTAGTTGAATTTTAAAATATTGAATTAAATGATATAATTTTATATAAATACAAAATTATGAAAAAAAATTTTTTAATATTTTTATTGTTATTTTTAACTAAGAATGTTTTTGCACAAATTAACCATTTTAACATCTTTAAACCATATCAAGCAACATTATGTTGTCCTGTAAATGTTTATGGTTTAGAGATACAAATGAATTATATAGTTATAAATTCTCAAACAGCTGAGCTACAAATTCCTGTAAGTTTATATTGGGGATTAATGGAAAATCTTGAGGTTGGAGTACAATTTGTTGGGATAAGTAGAAGTAAACAAGAAGAAGTTGAGAAAGGTGTTGGTGATATTTTAGTTGGTACAAAGTGTAATTTTTTACAAGAAAAAAAAGAAATGCCAATACCATCAGTTTCTTTTGAGTTTGGAGTTAGTTTACCTACAGGAGATTACAAAAAAATGTTTGGTATAGGAAGTGTGGGGTTTGTGATAAATTGGCTTTTTGAAAAAAATATTGTTTTGCGGTCTCAACACGAGTTTAATTTAATGTTCAATTTGGGATATAAAGTTAATACACAAAATTATGATGAATATAAATTTGGTGATAGTTTATTTTACACTTTTGGTAGTTTTTTTAATATTAAAGAAAACATTATATACTCCTTTGGTGTAAAAGGTGAAAATAAAAAATATGACGAGTATAAAAAAACAAAGGTTGTAAATACAGAAATTAATGATTCGTACATATTTTGTGGGATAAGTTATGATTTAGATATTTACAAAAGATTTTTTACTTCAATATCAATTGGTATTACTGAAGATGCAAAAGATTTAGTTTTCAACATAGGAATGATGTATTAAAAAAATATGTAATAGGTGATAGTGGGTAGGAGATAGTGAAAAAGTGAAAAAAAGTGAAAGAGTGAGAAAGTGAGAAAGTGAAAAAGTAAGAAAGATTATTATAAGTACCTTACTATTCGTTCTTAATAGGAGAGAAATTGAGTAAGAAAGTTAACAGAACTAAAAAATAAAGGAGAAACTTAGTTTATGGTACAGAAAACTTTTGTGTTGGATACAAATGTATTGTTGCATGATCCTGATTGTTTGTTTGTTTTTGAAGATAACAAAGTTGTTATTCCAATGACTGTGATTGAAGAGTTAGACGGGTTAAAAAGGTTTAACGACGAACTTGGTAGAAATTCAAGATTGATTTCAAGAAAGTTAGATTTATTAAGATCAAAAGGTAATATTATTGAAGGAGTTAAACTTGACAACAGAGG
>JBKBRH010000044.1:2347-8922 GCA_046292225.1 Endomicrobiia bacterium | reverse complement strand
AATTTCTGCTGCTTTAACAGTTGCAGAAACAGGACATCTTGTCTTTGCTACACTCCATACTCAAGATGCAGCACAGACAGTAGATCGTATAATAGATGTTTTTCCATCACATCAACAACAACAGGTACGGATTCAGTTATCATCTACACTTAAAGCTGTAATTTCACAAGTATTATTGCCAAGAAAAGATGCTAAAGGAAGAGTTGCTATCCGGGAGATAATGATTGTAACACCTGCAATTTCAAATCTTATTCGTGAAGGTAAAACACATCAGATTTATACTGCAATAGAAACAGGGGGAAAGTTTGGTATGATAAGTTTAGACAAAGCTTTAGTAGATGCTGTGCGTAAAGGGTTAATAACAACACAAGATGCTATTTCTAAAGCACAAAATCCTGAGAATGTCCGTAGTCTATTAAGTTATTTATAAAAGAAAAAATTATGAATAAAATTTTATTTTTAAAAAATATATCAATTTTTTCTTGTGTTTCTGATGAAACAATACAAAGAATAAGTTTATCTTTAGAAGAAAAAACTTTCTCTGATAAAGAAATTATTTTTTATGAAGGTTCTCAAGCTAAAAGTATTTTTATAATTTTTTCAGGACAAGTAGAAATTATAAAAAATTATAAAAAACAAAATCAAAAACTTTTAAGAATACTAAATCCAAAAGATATATTTGGCGAGATAGGATTATATTCTAAATTTTTTAGGTCAGCAACTGCTATTGCAAAAGGTCAATGTGTAATCTTTGAGATAGATTCGGATGTTTTTGTAAGAATATTTGATGATTTACCTAACGACGGGATTAAAATTCTTAAGTCGTTATTGTTAAATAGTATGAATCGTATGGAACAAACTTCAAAAGAGTTAGCATCAATATATTCTATTTCGCAGATTATGTTGGAAGCATTCAAAAATGTCTCAGAGGTAGAGGAATTTTTAAAAAATATAGGAAATGAAATTGCAAATATATTAGATTACAGTTTTGGTATTTATCTATATAACAAATTTAATGAAGAATATAAACTTGTATTTTGTAACGATATTACTTTATCTTTTTGGCAAACAAATAATGTATTAGATAAAAATCATATTCTGTTTGATATTACAAAAGATATAATAACAAAAGAATTAAAAGAAGAATTTATAGAAAATAAAAAAATTTATATTTTTCCACTAATAGATGGAAAAAACATTCTTGGTTTAATTATAGTATTTTCTTCTTACAAACAACAACTATTACAACAAGAAGATAAAGATTTGTTGATGTCAATTACTAATTTAGTTTCTGTTTCTATCTCAGGACTTATGTTTTTAAAAGAAGAAAAAGAAAAGATAAAATTACAAAATATTAAAACAAAATATAGTTTTTAAGAGGAATACTATGAAAAAAGATGCTTTAATAATAATAGATTTACAAAATGATTTTTGTCCCAACGGAGCATTGCCTGTGCCACAAGGAGATAAAATAATACCATATATTAACGAAATTATTCATAAATTTTATAAAGTTGTAGCAACACAAGATTGGCATCCTAAAAATCATATATCTTTTGCTACAGCACATAATAAGAATGTAGGTGATATCGTTAAAATAAATGGTGTAACACAAATTCTCTGGCCTCAACATTGTATACAAGGAAGTTTTGGTGCAGAATTACACAAAGATTTAAATAAAAATGAAATAGACTTAATATTAAGAAAAGGAACATCAAGAAATATAGATTCTTACTCTGCATTTTTGGAAAATGATAAAAAAACAGAGACGGGACTTCATTACTGGTTAAAAGGGTTAGGTATAAAAAAAATTTATTTTTGTGGTTTAGCATTAGATTATTGTGTATACTATTCTGCATGTGACGCTATAAAATTTGGTTTTGAAGTGTATGTGATATTGAATGCGACGAAAGGTGTTGATATTCCAAAAGGTAATATAGATAAAACTATTAAGCATATGAAATCTTTAGGTATAAAAATTATAGAAAAATTATGAAATATAATCACTCTTTGCTTTTAGTAGATTTTTATGAATTAACTATGGCACAGGGATATTTTTTGTATAAAAAAAATTTTGATGTTGTATTTGATTTAAATTTTAGAAAACCCCCGTTTAATTGTGGATTTATAATTTTTGCAGGATTACAAACTTTTGTTGAAGAAATTTTAAATTTACAAATTTCAGAAGAAGATATTGAATATTTAAATTCTTTAAAATTATTTAAAAAAGAGTTTATAGAATATTTAAAAAATTTTAGGTTTAGTGGTAGTATTTATTCAGTTGAAGAAGGTGAGATTGTTTTTCCTAAAGAGCCTGTTTTAAGGATCCATGCACCTTTAATACAAGCACAGATAATAGAAAGTATTTTGTTAAACATTATAAATTTTCAATCTTTGATTGCAACAAAAACAGCTAGAATAGTAGAAGTTGCAAAAGGAAGAAGTGTTTTTGAATTTGGGTTGAGAAGGGCGCAAGGAACAGATGGCGCAATTTCTGCAACTCGTGCTGCATATATTGGTGGTGCAGATGGTACTTCTAATGTGTTGGCAGGAAAGATTTTTTCTATACCAGTTAGAGGGACAATGGCACATTCTTGGGTGATGAGTTTTGATAATGAATATGAAGCGTTTGAAAAATTTGCAGATCTTTATCCAAATAATACAATTTTGTTAGTAGATACATACGATACACTTAAAAGTGGAATAAAAAATGCAATTAAAATTTTTAAAAAATTAAAAAAGAAAGGTATAAAAAATTTTGGCATAAGATTAGACAGTGGAGATTTAGAAGTTTTAAGTAAACAAGTAAGAAAAATTCTTGACAAAAATGGATTTAAAGAAGCAAAAATTGTTGTCTCAAATGAATTAGATGAATATATTATTGAGCAACTATTAAGTAGAAACTCACCTATAGATATTTTTGGAGTAGGAACAAAACTTGTAACAGGATCTCCTGATGCATATTTAAGTGGTGTTTATAAAATGGTTGCTAAAAAAGAAAATAATAGTTATGTTCCTGTTATAAAAATTTCTGATACACCGCAGAAAGTTTCTTTGCCACATATTAAAAATATTACAAGATTTTTTAGCGAAGAAAAAATTTTATTCGATATTATACATCTTGAAAATGAAAAAGTTAAAAGTGATGATATTTTGTATCACCCAGATTTTCATTATGAAATAAAACTAAATAATGTTAACTTTTGCTACAAAAATAAGATGTTGAAACAAATTGTTAAAAATGGTAATTTAGTATATAAATTTCCTTCAATAAAAGAAATAAGAGATAGAACAAAACAAAATTTACAGTTTTTATCTTCTGAGTATAAAAGGTTAATAAATTCGCATATATATCCTGTTGGTATAAGTGAGAATTTAAAAAAGTTAAAAGAAAAATTATGTAGAAAACTAAATAGATGAAATATTGTAAAGACTAATTTTTTGGAGGTATAATATGAAAAATTTTTTATTAATTTTTTTATTAATTTTTATAGGATGCCAAACATATCAATCTGCAATACAAGTTTTACCTCCGCATATAAAAGTTTTATCTGTAAAACCTTTTGAAAACAAAACGAACATTTATGGATTAGAGGATATATTGAGGTTAGAGATAAATAATGAATTGTTAAAAGACGGTAGATTTTCTTTTTCTAACAATATAGAAAATTCAGATGGGTATATTTACGGAGAAATAATGTATTATATACTTCAACCAATTTCTTACGGCGAAAATTTTGAACCACAGCAGTATAAATTGAGATTAATCGTAAACATATATTTTGTAGACAGAGTGAACAACATAACTTTATGGCAAGAACCTAACATTGAAGAAGTTCTATTTTTTTCAGCTCCAACTTTACCCGGCGGTCTAACTGAAGAAGAAGCAAAAAAAACTGTGGTTTCAAATTTAGCAAGAAAAATTTATATAAGAACAATAGAAGGTTTTGGTTCTGTTTCTGGAAGGTCTTACAAAAAAGTTCCTTAAATTTTTCTTAAAAAATTATATTAGATAAAAATTATGATAATAAGCTATAAAGAATTCTATAAAGATTTAGAAAAATTTTTAAACAATGAAAAAATCTATTTTTTCTTTGGAGAAAACAATTATTATATGATTGAGATGTTAAACATAATCTATGAAAAACTCGGTAGTATTTTTAAAGAAACAATTTATTTATGGGATGCAGAAATTGAGGATTTATCAAAAAAGATTACCACTTCAAACTTGTTTTTTCAAAAAACCTTAACAGTAATAAGATTTTTTAATCTTAACGAAAAGAGAAGTTTTAAAAAAGATTTGGTAGATTTTATAAAAAACTATAAGATTGATAATTATTTAATTGTTATGTATGAACAAAACTTAAACGAGAGAGAATCTAACGAAGAAATAATAAATTATTTTTTAAAAAATTGTTTATGTATAAGATTTGATAATCTTACAAAAGAAGAAATATTTCAAAAATTTATTCCTAAAAAAGTAGATTTTAATTTAACAGAAGAAGCAAAAGAAATTTTGTGTGAATATACCAATAACGATTTATGGCTTTTGTCAAATGAATTAGAAAAACTTAAATATTATTCTCTTAATAAGAAAGAGATTTCTGAAGATGAAATATATGAATGTTGTAGTATATATGAAACAAAAGAAATTAAAGAATTGATAGATGCTGTTGAAACGAAGGATTTAAGAAATGTGTTGAATATTATAGACAATTTGTTGTCTCAAGAAATATTTCCACTACAGATTTTTGTTGCTATATATAGATACTTTAGAAAAAAATTTTTGTACAAAAAAATAGAGACAACAAAAGTTTATAAAATATTAAAAGAGTTACAGATTACAGATTTTAAATTAAAAACTTCGATGAATAGTAGATATATAATAGAAAATTTTATTATTTCTTTAATGAAGATTTATAGTGAATAGATTATTTATTAAAAATTTTTTTTGCAAGGTCTGATTTTAATCTTGCAGCTTTGTTTTTATGTATATAATTTATTTTTGCAGCTTTGTCTACAATTTTATAAAATTGTGTAAGTAATTTTTTTGCTTCTTCAAGATTTTTTTCTTGAATATGTTTTAAAATTAATTTTTTTGTTTCTTTTATTTTATTTTTTAATATTAAATTTTTTGCCTTTCTTTTTAAAGATTTTCTTAATTCTTTTAAAGCAGAAGTGTGGCGGCCAGTTTTAAGTTTTACCATAGATTTGTCTCCTTATAAAGATTAATTAAATTATAAAAATTTTAATATATTTTGGTATAAAAATCAACATTTTATGGAAAAAAAACGAGTAATGCTAAAAAATATGTCGTTTGTATCTATGGGGATAATGATATCACGTATTTTGGGATATTTTCGTGATATGCTAGTAGCAAATGTTTTTGGCGCAGGTTTTTATGCAGACGCATTTTATGCAGCATTTAGAATACCGAATTTGTTTAGAAGGTTATTCGGAGAAAGTTCCTTAAACGCAGCATTTATTCCTGTATTTAGTGAATATGTGCAAAAAGAAGAAAAACAAAAAACAGAAGAGTTTATTTCTATAGTAACTACTGTAATGACAGTATTTCTTGTTGTGATAACAATTTTAGGGATTATTTTTGCTTTTCCGTTGACAAAATTGATCACCTGGGGATTTAATACTGAAAAATTATTTCTTACTTCAAAACTTTTACAAATAATGTTTCCTTATATGATTTTTATTTGTCTTTCAGCATTAGGTTTAAGTGTTTTAAATTGTTTAAAAATATTTTTTATTCCAGCGATGTCATCTTCTTCTTTAAGCATAACAGAAATTGTTTTTATTTTGTTAATAGCATATTCTTTGCCTGAAGAAAAACGAATTTTAGGTTTAGCAATAAGTGTTGTTTTGGGTGGGGTTTTGCAGTTTATGATTAATTTTTTAATGATTAACAATAAATACAGAATTAGATTAAATTTTAAAAATTTTTTTTCTTCTTTAAAAATTCCAGATGTTAAAAGAATATATCTTTTATTTATTCCGGTTGTTATAGGATTTTCAATAGATCAAATAAACGCTTTAGTTGACACATTATGTGCATCGTTTCTTAAAGAAGGATCTATCACTGCTTTGTATTATTCTAATAGATTGATGCAACTACCATTAGCATTGTTTGCAATATCTACTACAACAGTTGTATTACCACAGATGTCTCAAGAGGTTGTAGATAACAATTATGAAGAATTAAAAAAGACAATTATATATTCTATAAAAAATATCATATTTTTTATTTTACCTGCATCGTTAGGATTAGTAGTTCTTGGAAAACCAATAATAAAAGTTCTTTTTGAACATGGAAGATTTAATTATTACGCCACTTTATTAACATACTCTTGTTTAGCGTTTTATTCTTTAGGATTATTATTTTTCTCTATCACAAAAATTTTTACAAGCGTATTTTATGCATTAAAACAACCTAAATATCCAGTAAAAATTGCAGGATATATGGTAATTGTCAATCTCGTTTTAAATATTATACTTATGCAATTTTTAGAAGTTGGCGGGTTGGCTTTAGCAACATCGATATCTTCTTTTTTGTCTACAGTGTT
>JBKBRH010000044.1:0-2248 GCA_046292225.1 Endomicrobiia bacterium | reverse complement strand
GTTTTTTGCAAACTTTATTTTTTTATCTTTTCTTTTATCAATAAAAATTTTTATAAAAAATCATTTCGTTTTAACATTTGTTGGTGTTTTTGGTGGAATATTATTTTATTTTTTTATTACAAAAATTTTTAAGATCGAAGAGACAAAAATAATAACTTCGTTTATACAAAGATTTCTGCCAACTTATGACTGAAAACAATAATTTGTCCTCGCAAATAAAAGATATTCCAAAACTTCCCGGTGTATATTTAATGAGAGACACTACAGGGCAAGTAATTTATGTAGGAAAAGCAAAAAATCTTTGTTTGAGAATAAAATCATATTTTATAAAAAACGAAGATTTTAGATTGATAGGTATAATGTTTTATAATGTAAGAAGCATAGATTACATTGTTTGTGCTTCAGAAAAAGAAGCATTGCTTTTAGAACAAAGATTAATAAAAGAATTACAACCCAAATATAATATTATATGGAAAGACGATAAATCATACTTAATGTTAGAATTAGATTTATCTGATCCGTTTCCAAAATTAAATTTTATAAGATACAAAGAATATTTAAATTTGTCTGATAAACCAAAAACAAAAGTTTATTTTGGTCCGTATACATCTTCTAAACAGATAAAATCAGCTGTAAAATTTATCACAAAATTTTTTAAAGTTAGACGTTGTAAATATGATTCAAAATTATTTTTTAATCCAAAGCTGAAAGATAAATTTAAAACTTGTATTTATTATCAAACAAACCAGTGTCTTGCACCTTGTATTTATGCTTCTGAAGATAACAAAGAGATAATAAATCTTTATAAACAGGTTATAAAAAACATAATTTTGTTTTTACAAGGTAAAAATAAAAAACTTATTTCAAAATTAGAAAGACAGATGCAAGAATATTCAAAGAAACTGAATTTTGAACAGGCAATGGTTTTAAGAGATATTATAAAATATTTGTCAAACATTTTTTCAAAATGTATAATAAGAGAAATTAACAAAGAAGATGTAGTAACTTTAGCACTTCATAAGATTGATATATTAAAAAAATTGAAAGAAAAATTTAAACTAAAAACAATACCTCATATAATAGAAGCAGTAGATATTTCAACATTTCAAGGTGTAGGTTCTTGTGGTTCTATTGTAAGATTTGTTAATGCACAACCAGACAAGTCAGAGTATAGAAGATACAAAATTAAATCTTTAAAAGAAGACCAGATAAACGATTATCTTATGATGAAAGAAGTTATTAAAAGAAGATATAAAAGATTGTTAGAAGAAAAAAAACAACTTCCAAATTTGTTATTAGTTGATGGTGGCAAAGGCCAACTTAGCAGTGTTTTAGAGATTTTAAAAGAGTATAAAATTGATGACAAAATTGAAGTTTTAGCATTAGCAAAAAAAGAAGATTGTGTTTATAGCAAAAATTTTGAGTTGCCTATAAAACTTAGTAAAACTTCTGAAGATAATATTCTAAGATATATTCGTGACGAAGCACACAGATTTGCTATAAAATATAATAAACTTTTGTTTAAAAAAAGATTAGAGATTTAGAATTTTAAAGCTTTAAATTTTAATTTACTTGGATTAAATAGTTAACTTTTAAGATTTTTTGTTTTAATTAGATAAATTTTTTTATAACCTAATTGACAAAATTTTTTTAATATAATAAAATATTATCAGAATGGTCAATTTAGTAATAATTATAAGAAAATAAGATGAAACTTTCCAGCAGGGCACGTTATGGCACAAGAGCAATGTTAGAGTTAGCGCTTCGTTACGGTGAAGGACCTGTTATTTTTGGTTAAGTTTAAAAAAGAATTTGTAACTTTTTTTAAAAAAATCGTATTTATTAAATAGAAGGGGGTTGAAAACTATGAAAACGGATAAAAAATTAATTATATTATTTTTAGCATTTATATCTATTGTATCCATTGGAGAAGGAATAGAATTTGGTATAGGTTATACTGCCGATGTAGGACTACATTTAAGGGCTTACAAGTTTGAACTGCAGAGTATGTTTGATAAAGATTTTACGGTATTTGGTTTAAGATATTATCCAATACAAAAAGCTATAAATATAGCAAAACAAAATTTCGGGTTATACTTTGGTGTTGAAGGGAATTATGTTAGTTCTGACTTACTTGATTATGGTTACAGTAGTGGTATTTTTGGAGGGTTGGATAAAAAATTATATAAAGGATTGCACTTAGGGATAGACCTTGGCATTTTTGTCTGCACACTTAAAGGATGGGAAG
>JBKBRH010000043.1:0-9397 GCA_046292225.1 Endomicrobiia bacterium | reverse complement strand
TTAGAAAAACAACTAAGGTTTGCTATAAGAGAAGGTGGAAAAACTGTCGGTGCAGGTGTAGTAACAGAAATTATAGAATAAAAAAGTTTAGAATATAAAAGAAAGTAGGTTTGAAACAAAAATGGCAGAAAGAATAATAAGTGTTTTACAATGTACTGTTTGTAAGAATAAAAATTATTATTATGCTTCTAATAAGAAAAAAGAAAAAAAAATTGAAATAAAAAAGTTTTGTAAAAAATGTAGAAAACATACTTTACATAAAATGGTTAAAGGTTAAAATTTGTTAGATTTTTTAAACCTGTCAACTTCCAGTCCTTACCTGAAATTAAAAAATATAAATGGGAGTGTCGGTTAATGGCAAACCACTGGTCTCCAAAACCAGGACTGGGGGTTCAAGTCCCTCCACTCCCGCAGGAAAAAACTGGATGGATTTAATAAGGGATTTTTAAATATGAAAATAAAAGAAAATATAAATTCAATAATAAAATTTGTAAAAGAATCGTATGTAGAACTAAAAAAGGTTACTTGGTTAAACAGAAAAGAGGTTATAGCATCAAGTATAGTTGTTGTTATTTTAATAATTATCATGTCAATTTATATTGGAATAATAGATTTTATTTTATCCAGGATAGTTTCTTTTTTTATCGGAGGAAGGATATGATTGAAGAAAGTAATAAAGAAGAAACCCTCACTTCTAACCAGATAAGAGATATAAATTCAGGTTGGTATATAGTATACTGCCAGGTTGGTAAAGAAATTGTAGCAAAAAATCTTATTGAAGAAAAAATAAAATCCACGCCTGGTATAGAAAATAAAATTTTTGAAGTTTTAGTTCCTGAAGAAGAAGAAATACAAATTAGAAAAGGAGAGAAAAATATTGTTCGGAAAGCAACTTATAATGGTTATATATATATAAATATGATCTTAGATGCAGAAACTTACTGGTTTATTAGAAACATCACTTGGGTAAAAGGATTTTTAGGTGGTGCTAATCCACAGAAAATGTCTCAACAGGAAGTAGAAGGAATTAAGATTTTGTCAGAAAGGATGAAACAATCACAACCTAAATTAGTAAGAAAGTTTGATATAGGAGATACTGTTAGAATTATAGAAGGACCATTTAAACATTTTACAGGAGTTGTGGAAGAAATTAATGAAGAAAAAGCGAAATTGAAAGTAACAATTACAGTGTTTGGTAGACCAACACCAGTGGAGTTAGATTTTCCACAAGTGGAAAAAGTATAGATATTTTTTTATAATTTTATTCATAGGAAGGAATGAAATATTATGGCTAAAAAAATTAAAGCACAAGTTAAACTACAAATTCCAGCAGGACAAGCAAACCCTGCGCCACCAGTTGGTCCTGCGTTAGGCCAGCACGGGGTTAACATAATGCAGTTTTGTAACGAGTTTAATGCTAAGACAAAAAATATGGAGCAAGGAATGTTAATTCCTGTAATAATAACAATTTATGAAGATAGAAGTTTTACTTTTGTATTAAAAACACCGCCTGTCTCTGCTTTACTTAAAAAAATAGCTGGTTTAGCAAAAGCTTCACCTAAAGCAGGGTCAGAAACAATCGCAAAAGTTACAAAAAGTCAAATAAGAGAAATAGCAAAACTTAAACTTCCTGATTTAAACACAACGAAGCTAGAGTCAGCAATAAGAATAGTTGAAGGTACAGCAAGAAGTATGGGGATAGAAGTTGTTGAAGATTGAAAAAAGAAGCGAAAAAGTGAGAAAGTGAAAAAGAGTTCTGTAGCTACGAGGTTTTTGTGTTAAAATTTGTTGTGTTGTTTTAAAGAGAAGGTCAAATTTATCATTTTTTTAATTTTATCGTAAGTAAAACATAAAAAATAATTCATCATAAAGAAATTTAACAGAACCATATATTTAAGGAGGGTAAAATATTTTTATGAGCAAAAGAATGCTTGAGATTGAGAAAAAAATTGACAAAAATAAATTTTACGATTTAAAAGAAGCAATAGAATTGTTAAAAGAAATTAAGAAGACAAAGTTTGACGAAACAGTAGAAGTACATATAAATTTAGGTATAGATCCAAAACAGTCTACACAGATAGTTCGTGGAGCAGTAGTTTTACCTCATGGTATTGGTAAACAAGTTCGTGTATGTGTTTTAGCTAAAGGTGAAAAACTTAAGGAAGCACAACAAAGTGGTGCTGAATATTGTGGTTCTGAAGAGTTGATTGAAAAAATTTCAAAAGGATGGTTAGAATTTGATGTTTTAATTGCAACACCAGATATGATGAAAGATTTGGCAAAATTAGGCAAAATCTTAGGTCCAAAAGGACTTATGCCAAATCCTAAAACTGGTACTGTTACTAATGATGTTATTAAAACAGTACAAGAGGTTAAAAAAGGTAGAGTAGAGTTTAGAAATGATGATTATGGAATAGTACATTGTAGAGTAGGCAGAATTTCTTTTGATACAGAAAAACTTGTTGAAAACATTCAAGCATTGATAGAGACAATTTTAAAATTAAAACCGCCACAATCTAAAGGTGAGTATATAAAAAGAATGCATATTTGTACATCTATGGGGCCTGGGATAAAAATCAATATTGCTAGTTTAATAAAAAAGAAATAGATAATGTTTGATAAAAAATTATTTCAAAGAAGAAAATATATAATAAAGCCAGAAGTACAAATAAAATATCTTTTTCTTGTTTTACTATTAATAATCATAATTTCAGGAATCTCTGTATATTTTGTTAATCTTACAATACGTTCTTCTCCTTTATTAGAAAATCTTACTTATTTAGAAATTGTAGCTGTAAACAAATTAATAATTGTTACTGTATTATATGTTGCTGGTATAAGTTGTATTGCTGTGTTTGTTTTAGGATTAATTTTTTTACATCGGCTTACAGGACCTATATATGTTTTAGAAAAAATGTTTGCTATAGTTTCTGAAGGTATTTTAGATATAAAACTAAAATTACGAAAAACCGATGAATTAAAAGATGTAGCTTTTGAATTTCAGAATATGATAGATTGTTTAAGAAATTATATTTTAGAGGATAAAAATAAAGTTGACAACATAAAAAAAGATGTATTGTACTTAATTGAAAACATAAATATTGTACCATTAGAAGAAGTTAAGTTAAAACTTGAAAAAGTTAAACAACAACTTAATGAAATATTTATGAAATTTAGAGTATGAAGAGTATAGGTCTTATTGGTACTGGTAATGTTGCAAGCGAAATTTTAAAAACAAATTTGTTTGATTATACAAAATTTTATGTTTATGATATAGATTTTGAGAAATCACACCTTTTTTGTGAAGAATTTAGTGGGAAAAATATTGAAGTTTGTTCTTCAATAAAAGAAGTAATTTTTTCTTCAGATATAATAGTAGAATGTGCAAGTATTAAAGCAGTTGATGAAATATTTAAATATATAGAGAAGTTTAAATCAAAAGATTTTATACTACTTTCAGTAGGTGGTGTTTTAAAAAATTTTAATTTTTATCAAAAACTTATCTCTAAAGGATACAAAATTCATATACCTTCGGGAGCAATCGCAGGATGTGATGCTTTGTTAGCAGCAAAACTTTCCGGGATAAAATCAATAGAGTTAAAAACAATAAAACCAATAAATTCTTTAATTTCTTCTAATTATATTAGAAAAAATAAAAATTTGTACAAAAAGATTATTAATTCAAACCAATATTTAGTATTTGAAGGTGATGTTTTTGATGCAGTAAAAAATTTTCCACAGAATATAAATGTTGCTGCAACTTTAGCAGTTTTATGTGGAGAACCACAAAAAGTTAAAGTAAAAATTGTTGCAAAAAAAAGGTTGAATAGAAACATACACGAAGTAAGTATAGATGCTTATTCTGGGAAAATTTTTACAAGGACAGAAAACTTTCCTTCGCCAAACAATCCTAAAACAAGTTATTTGGCTGCGTTGTCGGTAATATATTTATTAGAACAAATATTGCTTAAGAATTGTTAATTTATCATTTATAGATGAAACAAATAAAAACCCTTTTCTTTAAAAATAATAAACTTTATATATTAAACCAAAAACTTTTACCTCATAAAATTCAATATTTTGTATGCAGAAGTTCAAAAGATGTTATTTATGTAATAAAAAATATGATAATCCGTGGTGCACCAGCAATAGGTATAGCTTGTGCATTTGGTATATCAATTGCAAGTAGAGAAAAAAAATTAAAATCGTTTGATGAACAAAAAAGGTATATTATCAATGTTGCAAAAAAACTTTTAAAAACAAGGCCAACTGCTGTAAATCTTAAATGGGCAGTTGAAAGAATGTTATCAAAACTAAACTATGTTGAAAAATCTTTTGTGTCAGTAAAACATCTTCAAGATCAACTTTTAGTTGAAGCTAAAAAAATTCTTAAAGAAGATATTATGACAAACAGAAAAATTGCAAAAAACGGTACAAAATTGTTGAAAAGAAATAGTGTTGTATTAACACATTGTAATGCAGGCGCATTTGCTTGTGGTGGTATTGGAACAGCTTTAGGTGTGATAGTTGAAGCGTATAAAAAGAAAAAAATAAAAATGGTATATGTTGACGAAACACGGCCATACTTACAAGGAGCACGAATCACTACATTTGAGCTAAAACTTAAAGGTGTTCCTGTTACACTTATTACAGACAATATGGCTGGATATATTATGAGAACAGAAAAAATTGATGCAATAATTGTTGGAGCAGATAGAATTGCAAAAAATGGTGATACAGCAAACAAAATCGGAACTTATACACTTGCAGTTCTTGCAAAAGTTCACAAAATCCCTTTTTATGTAGTAGCACCAACTTCAACTATAGATGGAAGTATAAAAACAGGTGACGAAATTCCAATTGAAGAAAGGCCAAAACAAGAAGTTGTAGAAATTGCAGGAGTAAAAGTTGCTCCTAATGGTATAAAAGTAAGACATCCTGCGTTTGATGTTACTCCATCAGAATTAATCACTGCAATAATAACTGAAAAAGGTATTTTCAGATATCCTTATAAATTTTAAGAATAACATTTTTATATTTAGTAAAAAAATAAATAATTTTTTAAAAACTTGACAAGTAAATAAAAAAATGTTAGAAATAACAAAATTATGAAAACAAAATTTTATGTAGAAAATGATGAGTTTATAATTGAAAATTACAATAATACAAAAGCGTTTGCAAGTTTTTTACCTTCAATAGCAGGATTATGGGGTAAACCTTTGTGGCTGTTTTATGTTAATCGTGCACAATGTATATCTTCTTTTGGTACAAAAGATAAAGATTCTGCTATATTAGAATTTGTTGCTGCAAATAAAGCCTGGAGGTTAACTTCTCTTCAAGGATTTAGAACTTTTCTTAAAATTAACAACGAAAATTTTTATGAACCATTTCAAAATAAAGTTTTAGAAAATAAAGATATTATACAAAAAATGTATATAACTTCACATACATTAAAAATTACTGAATCAAATCCACAGCTGGGTTTAGAGTTTCAGGTTGAATATTTTACTTTACCTAACGAAAACTTTTCTGCTTTAATGAGAATTTTAATTATTAAAAACATATCTGACAAAGAAATGCAAATTGAGTTATTAGATGGTTTACCTATAATTATCCCTTACGGATTAAACAATTTTATGTTAAAAAATATTTCTCGTTTAGCAGAAGGATGGTACAGTGGTGTGTTTTTTGTAGGAAAGAAAAAAATTCCTGTTTACAAACTTTTAGTAGAACCTGAAGATAGACCTGAGATTGTCCCTGTAGAAAAAGCAAATTTCTACTTTGGATTTTTAGCAAAAGATGATAAAATTTTTGATGTAGAATTTGTAGTGGATCCAGATGTAATCTTTGGTCCTTTCAAAGATTACAGTATACCTATAGAATTTATAAATATGAAAGATTTTAAAAACAATCCAGAATATGTTGCAAAGAATAAAACTCCGTGCGGGTTCGGACATTTAAGATTTTTTTTAGGTTCACAACAAAATATTTTTTATTATTCTATAATTGGTAATGTACAAAAAGTAGAATTTTTAGAAAACATAGTTTCTAAACTAAACATTAAATATTTTGAAAAAAAGAAAAATGAAAATAAACAGTTAATACAACAGATTACAAATAATATTTATACAGAATCTGCATATGTTGAATTTGACGAATATTGTAAACAAACATTCCTGGATAACATTCTTCGTGGAGGGTATCCAATTGTTTTAGGTAAAGGTGAATATCAAAAAACTTATTATATATATTCTCGTATTCATGGAGACATGGAAAGGGAATATAATAATTTTGTCATAATGCCGGAATATTTTTCTCAAGGTAACGGACATTATAGAGATGTTTTACAAAATAGAAGAAATGATGTGTTTTTTAACCCGCAACTAAAAGATCAACAGATTATATATTTTATGAACTTAATCCAGCTTGATGGGTATAATCCACTTCTTCTTATGGGTTCAAGATTTAAAGTAAAAAATAAAAATTTGTTTTTAAAACTTTCCAGTGATAAAGAAAAGATCAAACAATTTGTAAATTGTGAATTTACATTAGGTGAACTATTTAATTTTGTTGAAGAACATAATATAAAACTTGTCTATGAAAAAGAAAAAGTTTTAGATTTACTAATGCAATGTGTTGAAAAAATTGACAATGTTTTACCAACCACAGGTTACTGGTCTGACCACTGGCATTATAATATTGATCTAATTGAAAGTTTTCTTGCAATATATCCTGAAGAGTTAGAAAACCTTTTGTTTAACAAAAAAGTTTTTACTTTTTATGATAATCCGACTGTAGTTATGCCGAGAAGTGAAAAATATGTTTTGTTTCACAATAAACCAAGACAACTAAATTCTTTATATCTTCATCCACAAAAACAAAAAATTATAGATGAAAGAAAAGAAAATAAATATATGGTAAGAACAGAATATGGCAAAGGAAAAATTTATAAAACAACACTTATTGTGAAACTTCTTTGTCTTGTAGCAAACAAATTTTCTTTGTTAGATTGTGAATGTGTAGGAGTTGAAATGGAAGCTGACAGACCAAACTGGTGTGATGCGTTAAATGGTCTTCCAGGACTTTTTGGTTCTTCTACTGCGGAAAGTTTGGAATTGATAAGATTAATAAAATTTTTGTTAAAATCTATTGATAGCTTAAATTTGAAAGATGAACAAAAAATTTTTCTCCCTGAGGAACTCTATGATTTTCTTGAAAGATTAAAAAAAATTACAGATATGTATTCAAACGATAATTTTAAATTCTGGGATGAAAGACATAATGTTTTAGAAAATTATAGGAAAAGAACAATTTTTGGTATCTCAGGTGAAGAAAAAGTTTTTCAAATAAAACAAATAAAAGAAATTTTAAATTTGTTTTTGTCAAAAATTGAAGATGGAATAAAAAAAGCAATTGATAAAAAAACAGGTGTAATTTATACTTATTTTGAGAACGAAGTGGTTAAATATAAAATTTTAAAAGATAAAGATGGTAAAATAAAAAGGAATATTAATGGATATGTTTGTATAGAACCTTTAAAATTTAAACAAAAACCGTTACCATACTTTCTTGAAGGTCCAGTGCATTATTTAAGAATTTCAGAAGATAAAAAAGAAGCAAAAAAAATTCATAATGAAATATTAAATTCGTCTCTTTATGATAAAAAATTAAAAATGTTTAAGATTAATGCGCCACTTGATAATGTAACATTAGATATTGGAAGAATAAAAGTTTTTACTTCTGGCTGGCTTGAGAACGAATCTATATGGTTGCATATGGAATACAAATATCTGCTTGAACTTTTAAGAAATAATCTTGCAGAAGAATTCTGGGGAATATCAAAAGATGTTTTAATACCTTTTATGGACCCACAGGTTTATGGAAGAAGTATATTTGAGAATTCATCTTTTATAGTAAGTAGTGCACATCCAGAAAAAACTCTTCATGGGCAAGGATTTGTAGGTAGATTATCTGGCAGTACCGCAGAATTTATATCTATGTGGTTAGCAATTACTTGTGGGCTAAAACCATTCTATATTGAGAATGGAAAATTGTATTTAAAATTTTCTCCACAAATACCAAGATGGATGTTTAAAGAAAGAAAATTTAAATTTAAATTTCTTGGTAAAATTGATGTTGTTTACATCAACCATTCTAACAAAGATACTTATGGCGAAAATAAAGCAAAGATTAAAAAAATAATTTTATACTATGAAGATAAAAAAGAAGTTAATATTAATAGCGATGTGATAGGTCCTGATTATTCTTACGATATTCGTTTAGGTAAAATTAAAAATATTATAGTTGAAATGCAATAATATTTTTTGTATTTTTAAAATTTCTAAAAAGAAGTTAAAACAAGAAGTGTAAAAGATAATTATAAAAAATGGAGGTAATTATGAAATTTAAAAATTTTGTTATTTTTTGTATTTTTATATTTTTATTTTCCTGCGGTACTAAAAAATCTAAACAAGAGATTGTAATCTGGCATTGGATGACAGACAGAGAAGAAGTTTTTAGTAAACTTGCACAACAATATTCAAATTCTAAAGGAATCACTGTAAAATTTGAAACTTATGCGCCATCTGATGTTTACAGAGAAAAAGTTCGTGCTGCAGCACAAGGCGGGTTGTTACCAGATATTTATTCGCCTTTAGGTGATCAAAGAGAACTTGCAAGTTTTATCAAAGCTGGATATGTTGAAGATTTAACAGAATATATGAATACTGGATGGAAAGATGTGTTTTTTGACACTGTACTACAACAAAATACTTATAAAGACGGCAATGAATGGGATGTTAAACCTGGTATATACGGTGTGCCAATAGATGTAGTAAGCATACAGATATTTTATAACAAATCACTTTTTGAAAAATTAAATCTTTCTGTTCCTAAAACTTTTGATGAGTTTATTAATGTTTGTAGAAAACTAAGAGCAAACAATATCCAACCTTTTGTATCTGGTTTTGGTGAAGAATGGCTTGTTGATGTTTTTTCAAAATCGTTTGAATATCAAATTCTTGGTGAAGAAGGAATGATAAAAACTATTAAGGGTGAGATAAAATATACAGATCCTCGCTGGATAGGAGTTTTTGAACTTTTTGAAAAAATGCGTGATGAAAAAATTTTTGCTGAAGGAATTATTACTATGATTAACAAAGATGCAGAACGTGTGTTTGCTACTGAAAAATCTGCGATGGCGCTTAACGGTTCTTGGGGGATAAATGTTTATTCTGGTATGAACCCTGAGTTAAAATATGATGTTTTTATGCCACCAAAAATTGCTAACGCTAAATATCCTGTAAAAATTTGGGTAAGTAGTTCGTTTTTAAATGTTAACCCTAAATCTAAATTTAAACAACAAGCAGTTGAATTTTTAAAATGGCTTACTGAAGAA
>JBKBRH010000042.1:0-9512 GCA_046292225.1 Endomicrobiia bacterium | reverse complement strand
ATTTTAATTGCTGGAGTTACAGGTTCTGGTAAAACCACAACTTTAAATGCTATGTTAAATTATATAAACGAAAATTTTCATTATAATATTATAACTGTTGAAGATCCAATTGAGTTTTATCATATAGACAAACAATCTTCTATATCACAAAGAGAAATAGGTTGTGATACAAAATCTTTTAAAAATGCTTTGAAATATGTTTTAAGACAAGATCCGGATGTTGTAGTAATAGGTGAGATGAGAGAATTCGAAGCTATTTCTGCAGGAATAACAGCTGCAGAAACTGGCCATTTAGTTATTTCTACAATTCATACTATAGATGCTGTGCAAACTATTGATAGAATTATAGATACATATCCGCCACATCAACAAAAACAAGCAAGGATACAATTATCAAATGTGTTAAAAGGTATTGTTGCACAAAGACTCTGCATGTTAAAAGATGGTTTAGGTAGGATACCTGCTACAGAGGTGCTTATAGGAACTTCTTATGTAAGAAAACTTATATTAGAGAATAAAACACAGGAATTATACAAAGCAATGGAAAACGGAGAATATTATATGATGCATACTTTTGATCAATCTTTATTAGAACTTTACAACAAAGGATTGATAAGTTTTGAAGAAGCAATGGATAAATCTACAAATCCTGAAGACTTGCAATTAAAACTCAGAGGAATTTCTCAAACTAAAGTTTGATATGGAGAAATTTATGGTTCAACAGAAGCAAGATGATGATAAAAAAATAGATAATATTTTAGAAGAACTAAATAAGGTTTTAGATGAGATGACTTCTACTACTGAAACTAAAAGAGATATAGAAGAGGTTAAAGAAAAGAATGAAGGTTTATTTAATGTAAGTAAAAAAATTGATGTTGAATTAAATACTAATTTAAGAAAACAAACTGATAAATTTATAGAGGTAAAACAAGATATCTCAGATAAAGATCTACAAAAACAATTAGATACACCACAACAACTACCAAAATTGAACTCGCTAGATAAAGAAGAAATAATTAAAATAAAAACAGCGTTGTTGTATCCTGATATGATAAACAATGTTAAAGACAAGTTTATAGAAAATTTGAATTCTACATTAAATAAAGTTAGTAAAAAGCCTATAAAGATACTTTTGTCTTTATGTAAGAATTATACTTCTTTAGAAAAAGATATTCTATTACAATTTAGCCAACTTTTAGAAGAAATAAAAAGAAATAATATAGAAGCTTTATTTTTAATAGTAAAAGAAACCTCTTCATTAGAGGAAGATTTTATAAAAAAATTGTGTTCTTACTTGCTTGTAGCAAAAGTTGTTAGTTATAAAGATTTAGATTTAAAATCCACATACTTAGATATATCTATTGATTTGTTATTAATAACAAGATAATAAGGTAAGATTTATTATGATAACAGCTTGGAGATTAATATATCAACCTACTGAAAAGTATAATAATAGATTTTTATTAAAGTTGAAATGTGAAATTCAGGATATGGAAGAAATATGTAATTTTTTAAAATCTATGTTAAATTTAGAGATATCTCCTATTATGCAAATGATTAGTGGCGATTATAATTGGGGAGTGTATATTTATAATTTGTTGGGGCAATCTAAAGATAAATTAATTGAAAAAATGTTTTCAATTTGTAAAGAAGGTATTGTTGAAGAGAAAGATAGTATAATACAACATAATAAAGACAGTGATAAAAAAAGTTTTCCTGACGAATTAGATTCTATTTTAACAGATTTGATAAGTTCTGTTTCTACAAAAGTTATAGATAAAGTAAAAAAAGAAGATGAAATACAAAAGTTTTCTAAAGAAACTGATACTAAGGAAGTTTATAGAATATTTACAGGAATACCTTTAAATCCTAAATATACATTTGAAAATTTTGTTGTTGGGACAAATAACAGGTTTACACATGCTGCTGCTTTAGCTGTAGCAGAAAATCCAGGTAAAACATACAATCCTTTATTTATATACGGTGGTGTTGGTTTAGGTAAAACACATCTTATGCAAGCAATAGGTCATTATGTTTTAGAAAAATTGTCAAAAAAAGTTATTTATATTACATCAGATAGATTTGTAGCACAGGTTATTGAAGCTATACGTCTTGGTGAAATACAGAAATTAAGGGAAATTTATAGCAGTGTAGATGTTTTGTTAGTAGACGATGTACAATTTATGGCAGAGTCAGAATCGACTCAGGAAGAGTTTTTCCATATTTTTAACACTTTACATCAATTAGGCAAACAAATAGTTTTAACCAGTGACAAACCTCCTAAGATGTTGACAACTTTAGAAGACAGATTAAGGTCAAGATTTGAATGGGGACTTATCGCTGATATAAAATCGCCTTCTTTAGAGACACGAGTTGCTATTTTGAAAAAAAAAGGTGAAGAGGAAAATATTAACATAGATGAAAACATTTTGTTATACATAGCTTCAAAGTTAAAATCAAACATTCGTGAACTTGAAGGATTTTTGAAACGTGTTACAGCATATTCTGCTTTAACAAAACAACAAATAGATATGAATTTAGTTAAACAATTAATGGCAGAACTTTTGCCAGAAGAAGAACTTACAGATGAAGAGAAAAAAATGTTAAAAGAGAGACAAGATAGAGTTGTTGTTTCTACTAAACCTACAACTACGGAAATAAAACCTCAACAGCTCAAAATTGAAGTCTATCCTACAGTAGAAAAAACATCACAACAACAAATATCTCAGGACTATTATCATAAAACACCAATTACTACTCAACAATCTCAACTAAAAACACAACCATTACAACAAACGGATCTTTCAAAACAACAACAAACAAAAAGTGTTTATCAAGG
The DNA here is from genome assembly GCA_046292225.1 of Endomicrobiia bacterium. GTDB lineage: Bacteria > Elusimicrobiota > Endomicrobiia > DTEH01 > DTEH01 > JANXDG01. Next base: position 6,673 of record JBKBRH010000042.1, on the reverse strand, counting down.
TTTGACTGCTGAAGATCAAAAATTGTATCAAGATTATTTAGATAATGTTACAGTGATAGAGGCAGCATTTTTTTATCCTGAAGGGAAAATACAAGAGATTGCCATGGTTAAACAAAAATTTGCTGAGGTTATAAAAAAACATAATTTGAAATATAAAATAGCGACAGCATTTGATAGACCTTATGTCATAGAAAATATTAACTATCGTATGTTTGTTGAACTTTGTAAAACAAATAAAGTAAATGTATGTATAATTTTATCTCCAAGTCCAGAAAGTAATATTTCTTCAGAAGAATTTTATAATAATATTTTGCCATTAATGGAATCAGCAGAAATAATTTTTGAATATATCCCTTGGAAAGAATTAAACAAAGAATATAGATACTTAAATCTTGCTTTGGATATTGCTTTAAACAAATTTAAATTAGCATAATACAAAATATTATAAGGAGGATTTAATACTATGGATTACTTTCTTACAGAAGAACAGAAGATGATTGTACAGCTTACAAAAGAAGTTGCAGAAAAAGTTATAAAACCAGTAAGAGAACATTATGATGAAACAGAAGAGTTCCCTTGGCCTGTAGTAGAAGAATTAGCAAAGTCAGACCTTATGGGAGTATATATTCCCGAAGAATACGGAGGTACTGGTGGCAAAATTATGGATTTGGTTTTAGTAGTAGAAGAATTATCAAAAGTAGACGGAGGTATAGCATTAGCACTTGCAGCAACTGCGTTAGGAACTTTGCCTATTATTATGTTTGGAAACGAATATCAAAAACAGAAATATTTGCCGGATATAGCATCAGGAAAAAAACTTGCAGCGTTTGCTTTAACAGAACCAGAAGCAGGTTCTGACGCTGGTTCTATAAGAACTACTGCAAAGTTAGAAGGTGATCATTATGTATTAAATGGTACAAAATGTTTTATTACAAACGGTGGTGATGCAGAAATTTATACTGTAATAGCAATGACAGATAGATCAAAAGGTGCAAGAGGTGCTTCTGCTTTTATTGTAGAAAAAGGAACCCCTGGGTTTACCTTCGGTAAAAAAGAAAAAAAAATGGGTATAAGAGCGTCGTCTACAAGAGAATTAATATTTGACAATTGTAAAGTTCCAAAAGAAAATTTATTAGGTAAAGAAGGACAAGGATTTCTTGTTGCTATGAAAACATTCGATATGTCAAGGCCAGGAGTTGCTGCACAAGCACTTGGTATTGCAGAAGGTGCACTTGAAGATGCTATACAATATGCAAGGCAAAGAAAACAATTTGGCCAACCGATAATTTCTTTCCAAGCAATACAACATATGTTAGCAGATATGGCTACAGAAATTGAAGCTGCAAAATGTTTGTTATACCAAGTGGCAAGAACAATCGATGCTCACCCAGAAGGTAGACATACAAAAATTTCTGCTATGGCAAAACTTTATTGTTCTGATGTAGCTATGAAAGTTACAATTGATGCACTACAAATTTTTGGTGGGTATGGTTATATGAGAGAATATCCTATGGAAAAACGTGTTCGTGATGCTAAAATCACACAAATTTATGAAGGGACTAACCAGATACAAAGAAACGAAATTGCTTTAGCTTTAATAAAAGAAGCAACTAAGAAATAATGATAAAAGTACTTTTTATTGGTGATATAGTTGGTGAATCAGGTAGGAATTGTGTCAAATTAGTTTTATCTAAAAAAATTAATATTAACGAATATGATTTAATAATAGCCAATGGTGAAAATCTTGCTGGTGGGAAAGGAATAAGTAAAAATGTTTTTGAAGAAGTAATAAATTCTGGTGTAGATATAATAACTCTTGGTAATCATACTTTTTCAAGAAAAGAAGTGTTAGATATAATAAACCATCCACAACTTGTACGACCACTTAATTATCCTGAAGGTAATCCTGGACAAGGATATGCTTTTATAAAAACAAAAAAAGGTATTGATGTTTGTATAATTAATCTTTTAGGAAGAGTTTTTACAATAGAATGTATAGATTGTCCATTTCGCAGTATTGCAAAAGTTTTAGATGAGATAAAAGAAAAAACAAAAGTTATAATAGTAGATTTTCATGCTGAAGCTACTTCTGAAAAAAATGCTTTAGGATATTTTTTAGATGGTAAAGTTTCTGCTGTTTTAGGTACACATACGCATATTGCTACTTCTGATTATAAAATTCTTCCTAACGGGACCGGGTATATTTCTGATGTTGGTATGTGTGGCCCTCAAGATTCTATTATAGGATTAGAAATTGAATCTGTATTGAGACGATTTTTGTTAGGTGTGCCACAAAAGTTTAATGTTGCAAAAGGTAGATGTCAATTTAATGCTGTAGAGTTAACAATTGATGAGGTAACTGCTAAATGTTTGGATATTAAACAGATTATTTATAATGATATTGACACAAGTAGTATAATATTATGAAGACAGAAAACAAAATAGTTTTTACAGTCACGCAGCTAAGTAATATTTTAAAAACTTTAGTTGAAGAAGCGTTTCAAGAAGTTTGGGTAGAAGGAGAAATTTCTAATTTAAAATCATATTCTTCTGGTCATATGTATTTTATATTAAAAGATGAAGAATCACAAATTAAAGGAATAATTTTCCGTGATGTAATAAAAAAGTTAAAATTTAGTTTAGAGAACGGCTTAAAAGTTGTATGTTATGGTAGAATAGAATATTATAACCCTCGTGGAGAAATAAACCTAATAGTTTATGATATCACACCTAAAGGTATAGGAGCGTTACAGCTTGCTTTTGAACAATTAAAGAAAAAACTTGAACAAGAGGGATTGTTTGATGTAAAAAGAAAAAAACAAATTCCTTTATTACCACAAAGAATAGGAGTTGTAACATCGCCTGACGGTGCTGCAATAAGAGATATTTTAACTGTTATAAGAAGAAGGTTTGCAAATGTTGAAATTATACTTTACCCGGTAAAAGTTCAAGGTGAAACTGCAAAAGAAGAAATTGCTGAAGGTATAAGATTTTTAAACGAAAATTTTCCATATCTTGATGTATTGTTGATAGGTCGTGGTGGTGGTAGTATTGAAGATCTTTGGGCTTTTAATGAAGAAATTGTAGCTAGGGCTATCGCTGAATCAAAAATACCAACAATTTCTTGTGTTGGTCATGAAATAGATTATACTATAGCAGATTATGTAGCTGATTTAAGGGCGCCAACACCATCAGCTGCTGCTGAAATTGTGGTTAAAAATAAAGAAGATCTTATACATAAAATAGAAAATTTAAAGATAAGATTGATACAAAATATAAGACAAGTTTTTAAAATATATTATAATAGATTAGAAAGATTAACAAATTCTCGTGTTTTAGTTTATCCTAAAATTTTTTATGAAGATAAAGTACAAAAAATTATTGATTTAGAAAACAAAATTTTTGTTTTTTTAAAACATTATTTAGAAGTAAAATATCATAAATTGAATTTGTTAAAAGAAAAACTTAATCTTTTATCGCCACAAAATGTGTTATTGCGTGGCTATGCTATAGTTTACTACAAAGATCGTGTTTTAAACGATATTAATAAATTAAAGCTTAAGGATGAAGTTAAAGTTTTATTACATAATGGAGAATTTGTTTCAGTTATAAACAAAATTATGAAACAGAAAACTTAAAAATTTAAAAACTGCGAGATTATTTTTTTGTATATAATCTTACTTAAATTTCAGATTGGATTTTAAATAATTAGTAAAAAAATTAACCAAAGAGGTAATATTAAAAATGAAATGTCCAAATTGTGGTTTTGAAAACAAACAAGAAGTAAAAATTTGTAAGAAATGCGGTTTTTCTTTAATTGTAGAACATTTATGGAAACCATCTTTGTTATGGCATATTAAAGTTTTAGTTCTTATTTATCTGATTTTAACAGGAGTATATTTTCTGTTGAACTATTTGTTAAAACCATTTATGAGACAAGTACCTGTTGAAATTACTCCATGGTTACAAAAAAATGAAAATGTTAAAAAATAATGAAATAATTAAAATTGCAAAAGAAGTTGTTTCTACAGAAGCAAAACAAATTCTGCTACAGCTAAAAAATATAGATGAAGAGTTTGTCAAAGCTGTAAAATTGTTATTAGATTTGAAAGGCAAGCTGATAGTTGTTGGTATTGGCAAGTCAGGATTAATAGGAAGAAAAATAGCAGCCACATTTTCGTCTTTAAACATACCTTCTATATTTATGCATCCTGTTGAGTTATTGCATGGTGATATGGGGTTGATAAGACAAGAAGATTTAGTTTTAGCATTGTCTTATTCTGGTGAAACAGAAGAGATTAAAAAACTTATACCTTTTGTAAAAAATTTTGGTATAAAAATAATTTCTTTCACTGGGAAAAAAAATTCAAAATTAGCAAAATGTGCAGATGTTGTTGTATGTACTAAAATTTTAAAAGAAGCCTGCCCTTATAATATTGTCCCAACATCGTCAACTACTGCGATGTTAGTTGTTGGTGATGCTTTAGGTATTACGGTTGCAAAAATAAAAGGTTTTAAAAAAGAAGATTTTGCAAAATTTCATCCGTCAGGATCTTTAGGGAAACAACTTACTTTGAAAATAAAAGATATTATGAGAAAAGGTAAAATGGTACCAAAAGTACATCCTGAAGATAAAATAAAAGATGTACTGTTTGTTATGACTTCTACGAAATTAGGTGCAACCACTGTTGTAAACAAAGATGGTAAATTGGTAGGATATTTTACTGACGGCGATTTAAGAAGAAATTTCCAAAAATACCCTGATATTTTATATAGAAAAATAGGTGAATTGATGACAAAAAATCCTAAATATGTATACCCTGATCAACTTGTAGTTGAAGCAAAACAAGTTCTTAAAAAATATAATTGTGATAATTTACCTGTGGTAGATAAAAATAAAAAAGTTGTTGGTATAATAGATGAAAGAGATATTTTGCAGGAAGGAATATAAAAAGATAGATACTAAAAATAAAATTTTTCAACATAACCTAAATTGTAAAGGTTAACAAAGAAAATATGAAATATAAAAATCTCTTTAATAAATTAAAGAATGTTAAATTATTACTTTTAGATGTTGATGGAGTTCTCACTAAAGGTGAAATGATTGTTTTAGATGATAAAAATAATATTGAGATAAAAATATGGAATATAAAAGATAGGTTCGCTTATACTATGCTAAAAAAAGCAAATTTAGGTATAAAACTTGGTTGGATAAGTGGTCGTGGTAGTGTAGAGTTAAAAAATAGAGCTGAAGAGTTAAAATTAGATTTTTTTTATCAATGGATAAAAAATAAACTGGATGTTTATAATGAGATATTAAATAAAACAGGATTTAAAAATGAAAATGTTGTATATATAGGTGATGATTGGTTAGATATACCGATACTAAAACGTGCAGGTGTAAGTATCTGTCCTAAAGATGCAGCTAAAGAAGTTAAAAGATACGTTGATTATATAAGCAGGTATAACGGTGGAGAAGGTGTTTTCCGTGAAGTTGTAGAACTTATATTAAAAGCAAAAAATAAATTTGAAGAAGTTTTTGCATTGTATGATATTTAAATGTGAAAAATATAAGAAATTTATTGATTTTTTATTTTTTAGTTTTTTTAAGTAAGATTTTTTATCTTTTCCCATGGAAGATTAATATATTTTTTGGATGGTTTTTAGGAAGAGTTTTTTATTATTTTGATTTTAAATATAAATATCTTGCATTTAAGAACTTAAAATTTATCTTTCCTGAATATAATTATAAAAAAATTATAAATATTACTAAAGATTGTTATTCTAATTTAGGCAAAAATTTGTTTGAATTTTTTCTTTTTCCGAGAATAAAGAATTTTTTAAACAAAATAGTAAAATTTTCAGAAAAAGATTTTGAATTTTTAAAAAATTTGTCAAATCAAAAAAAGGGTGTTGTAATATTTTCTGCACATTTTGGCAATTGGGAGTTGTTAGGAGCTACTTTGGCTTTTAAAAATTTTCCTTTAGCAGTTATAGCAAGAAATGTTTATATTAGACAATTAAATTTTTTAGTTGAAAAATTTCGTAGCAGTGTAGGAGAAATAGTTATAGGTAGAAAAGAAGAACAATCTGTTAAAAAATTATTGTTATCATTAAAAAGTGGTTATGTAATAGGAGTTTTAATAGATCAAAATATAAAAAATGTTAAAAATGTAGATGCAAAATTTTTAGGTAAAGTTGCAGCAACACCAATAAGTTTTGTTGAAATAGTAATAAAATATAAAATCCCTTCTGTAATAGCATTAATTTATAGGTTGAACAATAATACACATGAAGTTGTAATTATTCCTATTAAAGATGAATTTTATAGTGATAAAATTAAGTTTATAGAATATGTAAATAACAAAATTTCTGAATATATAATGTATAACCCTTCACAATGGGTATGGGTACATAACAGATGGGCCTTAAAAGTGTGAAATTAAGATATATTTTTGTTTTATTTTATGTTTTGTTTTTATCCAATTGTAATAATATTTTTTTTACATCTTATAATAAAGAGGAAAGTGTCGATGGTGAAAAAGTTTTGCCACAAATTAAAAATTTTCATATTTTGAAAACAAATAATGGGATAAAAATTTGGGAATTAAAAAGTGAAGATGCCTATATTGATGAGGAAAAAAATTTTATTCATATCACTTCAGGTAGTATC
>JBKBRH010000041.1:0-9973 GCA_046292225.1 Endomicrobiia bacterium | reverse complement strand
GTCATTCGCTGGACAAAGTTTATCCCATTTATATGATCAATTTCATGTTGTAGTACTCTTGCCAACAAACCTTCTGCTTGCAATTTTTGTGGTTTACCATTAATATCATAATATGAAACTTCTAAATATTTACTTCGTTGGACTTTATCGTAATATCCTGGGAAAGAAAGACATCCTTCTTCTGCTAATTCTTTTTCATCACTATATTTTGTTATCACAGGATTTACCAAGGCCAATGGTATTATTTTTTTTTCCACTTTTGAAATATCAACAATTACAATAGACATATCTATACCCACCTGGTTTGCTGCAAGTCCTATACCATTATAAGTATACATTGATTCAAACATATCTCTTATCGTTGATTTTAATCGTGAATTAAAATCAACTACTAATTTTAACTTTTTTTTTAAAATAGGATTAGGGTATTTTACAATTTTTAATACAGTCATTTTTTTACAGAATTTTTTATCCAGTCAAGATATTCTTTATTTCCTGCTATTATTGGCAAAAATATTATTTCTGGTACTTTATAAGGATGTATTTTTTTAATTTCATTAATTAATTTATTAGACAACTTCTTCGTCGTTTTAATAATTAACAAGGACTCTTTATCATTACAAATTTTGCCTTCCCACCAATAATAAGAATTGATATTTCTAACTATGTTTACACATGCAGCAAATTTGTTTTCTAAAATAAAACTAACAAACTTTTTTGTTCTATTATTCGGAATTGTAACAAATACAACTACATATTCTATTTTTTTCATTTTATTCTTTTATCCAGGAATTTATTTTGGTTATATATTCAGATAAAACCTTCTGTGTCTCTTTTTCCTTTTGTGTTTCTACATATATATGTATAAACGCTTCGTCCGCATCAGGTAAAACTAAAATCCAATTATTTTCGTCAAACCAAATTTTTACTCCATCAATCAAATCTAATCTATATCTCGTATGTTCTTCTATCAATTTTCTTATAACAAAACCTTTTTTCTCCCATGAACAAGGAATTTTTGTATGAACAACACTAAAATCAGGTATTTCTCTTTTTATCCTTGAAATTTTAGTTTCTTGTTGTGCTAACAATTCCAAAATTTTCCCAATAGCAAACATACCATCGAATGCAGCTTGAAATTCTGGAAATATATATCCACCTAAACCATCTGCAACAAATTTTATATTTTGTTTTCTAGCTTCTTCTCTTAAATATCTGGGCAATGTTTTACTCCAAATTATTTCTACATCTTTATGTGTAGATTTTACAATTTCTTTAACAACATTTGAAATATACACAGGAACTGCAATTTTTGACTTTTCATCATTTAGAGAGTTTAATTTCAATAACAAAACAACCATTAAAGCAAGTTGATTATCTAATATTTTCCCTTTATCATCTACAATATAAACTTTTTCTGCACCATTGTCTAACATAAAACCTATATCTGCATCTAAAGTTGACACTATATTCGACAATTGTTCCAAAGCTCTTTGAAGTTCTTTTTCTGAACGAACTATTTTTGTACTATCTACGAAAGCGTTTAACGAAACCACTTCTATTCCAAGTTCACCAAGTATTGAGGGAAATATATTTACAGCAGTAGAGTAAGAATAATCTACTACAATTTTCAGTTTTGCTTTTCTTATAGTATCTATATCTAGCGATTTTAAATATCCATCTCTATAATATTCATATGCTCTTGGTGGTAAAACAAGTTCACCTACCTCGTCAAGTTTTGCTCTTGGGAAATCTTCTCTTAAAAAAAGTTGTTCTATACTTTTTTCTTGAGCAACAGAAATGTCGTTACCATCTTTATCAAAAAATCTTATTTCTATAATTTCTGGATTTTTTGGAGATAACCTTACATGTAATCCGCCATCTACATTTTCTTTTCTTACTTCATATCTTACCATAGGTATAGGCGCTGCACGTAAATCTCCAACCTTTACTCCTGAAGATAACAATCCAGAGATCATACTTCTTTTTATCATCCTTGAAGCTTTATGTGCATCTCTTGATGTAATGACATTTCTCCCTTTACCTAATAAACTTCCAAATGCAGCACCAAGTTTACATGCAAACTCTGGCGAAACTTCAGAATTTAACAATCCTGTCACTCCACTTGAACCAAACAACACCCTTGACCATTTCTCCTGCCATATTAAACTTGTAGACACAGTAGAACCTTCTTCAACAACTTTTTTAGGCCATATTTTAATATTTGCTTTTATATGAGCATTATTTCCTATTATACATTCCTCGCCAATTACAGAATTTACTTCTACAACAACATTTTCACCTATTTTTGTTTTGTACGATATAATACTTTCCTTTATAGAAGCATTTGCGCCTATATAGACATTGTTCATAATAACGCTACCAAAAATAACTGCTCCATCGTTTATAATACAATTATCTCCTATAATAGAACGATTTATTATAACATTATTTCCTATTTTAGTATTTTTACCAACAATAACATATTTATCACAATTAAAATTTTCTCCTATAGTAGTATTTTGTCCTATAATAACATCATTTTCATCATATTTTACAATCCTACCTTCTATTTCAAGTTTAATTTTTTTATCCAAGACATCATAATGGCAATATCTATATTCTTGCAAAGTACCTACATCTTTCCAATACCCGTCTAATACACAAGCATATATAGGAATATTTTGTTGCAAAAATTTTGGGAACAAATCTTTAGAAAAATCATAAAAAGTATCCTGTGGTATATAATCAAAAACTTTTTTATTCAACATATAAATTCCAGTATTAATTTTGTCAGAAAAAACCTCGCTCCAGGTAGGCTTTTCTAAAAATCTTTTTATTCTATATTCTTCATCGTAAATAACAATTCCGTAACTTAAAGGATTTTCTACACTTGTTAGCGCAATTGTAGCAATAGAATTTTTTTCTTTATGAAAATTGATTAACTTTTGTAAATTAAAGTCAGTAATGACATCTGCAGAAATTACAATAAAATTTTCTTCTTTGATATAATCTCTTGCAAAACCTACTGCACCACAAGTACCTAAATCACCTTCAGGTAACAAATATTTTATTTTTACACCAAATTTTTCTCCATTACCAAAATATTTTGTAATAAACTCATATTGATAAAATAACAAAACAATCAAATCTTCAATTCCATGAGATTTAAGAAGTTTCACTACATGTTCCATCATAGGTTTATTTGCTACAGGAACCATCGGTTTAGGTATTATACTTGTTAACGGCCTTAATCTCGTACCGAAACCTCCTGCCATTATTATTGCTTGCATAAATTTTTACCTCTTTATTTAAAATTTTTAACTATTGAAATGATTGTCGTTTTTATTATAATTTTTATACAAAATTTTTTAATATAAATTCAATTAACCATGAAAATTAAAATAAGCACTATAGAAACAATTTTTGGTTTTTTTTTACTTTTTTCTCTTTTATCTTTAATTTTATATACAATATTTCTTTATAAAGAACTTCCTTCTGAAGATGAATTACAAAATTTTACTCCTGCGCTATCAACAAAAATTCTTGATAGAAACGAAAAATTAATAACAGAACTTTTTACAGAAAAGCGTACCTGGATAAAATTCAATGATATACCACAACATCTAATAAAAGCAACCCTAGCAATTGAAGATCATAATTTCTACCATCATTGGGGAATTAACCCAAAAAGGATTATAAAAGCAGCTTTTGATAACATAACAAAAAGAAAAATCGCAGTAGGCGGTTCAACTATAACTCAACAACTTGCAAAAATTTCTTTTTTAACATTAAAAAGAGATTTTAAAAGAAAGTTAAAAGAATTAATGTTAGCATTATATATAGAACACCATTTTTCAAAAAACGAAATTTTAGAGATGTATTTAAACCAGGTATATTTTGGTCATGGTGCTTATGGTATACAACAAGCTGCAGAAAGATACTTCTCAAAAAATCCACAAGAACTTACACTTGCAGAATCTGCTTTGCTTGCAGGGTTAATTCGCTCCCCAATGTATTATTCTCCTATAAGAAACTATGAAAGGTCTATATCAAGAAAAAATATTGTTTTAAAAAGGATGTTAGAATTAAATTATATATCAAAAGAAGAATATGAAAAATATAGATCAGAAAATCCAATTATAATTCAAACTCAAGTATTATCCTTTACTGCACCATATTTTATAGAATACATCCGTGAAGAATTAGAAAAAAATTTTCCTCAAGAAGTTTTATATACTAGCGGTATGGTAATAAAAACTACATTAGATTTAGATCTACAAAAATATGCAGAAGAAATTTGTGAAAAAAATTTATCTCAAATAGATAAACTAACAAAATCTACAGAACCTGTTCAAGTAGCATTAGTCGCAATGGAGGTGAAAACAGGACAAATTTTAGCAATGATATGTGGAAGAGACTTTAGAAAAACACAATTTAATCGTGTAACACAATCATTAAGACAACCAGGTTCTGCATTTAAACCTATAATATTTTTAGCAGCTTTAGAAAATGGTTTTAAACCCACTTCTATAATAGAAGACACTCCGCTAATATTTTTTAATAATGGAATAGATTGGGAGTTACTTTCTACATCTACAGATTATACTAAAATAGATTTTACAAAAATTGAAAAAAAATTGAAAATATCAAATTATGATGAATTTGTTAAAAACTTAAACCAGCTTAAAAAAGATAACAAAATTTGGGTACCAGAAAATTATAAAAATCAATATTATAATAAAGTAACCTTAAGACGAGCATTAGAATTATCATTAAACTCTTCTGCTATAAGGCTAATAATGGAAACAGGTGTTCCTACTGTAATAAGTTATGCAAGAAAATTAGGTATCACAACACAATTAACCCCAACTTATTCTTTAGCTTTAGGATCTTCTGAAGTAATTCCTTTAGAACTTGTATCTGCGTATAATGTTTTTGCAAATAACGGGATAAAAGTTCAACCTTATGGGATAACTGAAGTTAAAGATAAATTTGGCAACATCATAAAATCTTATACTCCTAATGAAAGCATAGTTTTATCTCACGAATCCTCTTATTTGATAACAAACTTGCTTAAAGGTGTTGTGCAACATGGTACAGGAAGGTATGCTTTGAATTTAGGCAAAATCTGTGCTGGTAAAACAGGAACCACTAACGATTGTACTGATGCGTGGTTTATAGGATACACACCGTATATAATATGCGGTGTTTGGGTAGGATTTGATATAAAAAAATCTTTAGGTAAAGATGCAACTGGTGGTAAAATTGCCTGTCCTATATGGACAGAATTTATGAAATTTGCAACAAAAGATTTCCCAAACCAGGATTTTGACAAACCGGATAATATAATAGAAGTAGAAATAGATTCAGAAACAGGTTTACTTGCAACTGAATTTTCTAAGAAAAAATATAGAGAATCTTTTATAAAAGGAACCGAACCACAACAATATTCTTCTTTTGACATTCAAATATTAGAAGAAAAAATTAAACTGCAAGAAGAAACAGAAACTACTGGTTTTTAGGTTTTTTATCGAGATTAAATGCTTTATGTAAAGCTTTCACTGCTGTTTCTAACATTTCTTTTCTAATGATACAAGAAATTTTTATTTCTGAAGTTGAGATCATTTCTATATTGATATTCTCTTTTGCTAAAGTTTCAAACATTTTTGCAGCCACACCTGGATGACTTCTCATACCAACACCTATTATTGATACCTTTGCCATATTTTCTTCATAAACTACTCCACCTGCATTTAGTTCTTTATTAACATTTTCTAAAACTTCAACAGCTTTTTTTAAGTCAGGGTAGGAGATTGTAAAAGAAATATCATTTTTTCTTCCGTACGCTGCAGATTGAATTATCATATCAATATTAATATTCTCTTTTGCTAAAAAAGAAAAAATTTTTGCAGCAACACCTGGTTTGTCTGGAACATCTAAAATTGTCATTTTTACTTGATTTTTGTCAAAAGTTACAGCTGTTACTACTGGTTCTTCTATTTTTTGTTTAATTTTTTTCTTTTTCATATATTTCTCCTCTTTTTAATTAAAATTTTTTAAACAGTCCAAAATTTTTTAATATAAGATTTATCAGGATGTATAATTTCTATAAAATCATATTCTGGTATTCTTTCAACTTCTAATATCTTTTCTTGAAATTTCTTTTGTATAGAAACAAAAAATTGGATTTCTTGACAAGGAAATGTTTTTAACAAGCAAAAAGGGATTTTTAATTCTATAATTTTATCAATCATAAGATACTCAATTTCCTGCCCAAAACCCTCATAAGTTACAAATTCATATTTATTATTCAATTTACTTAACATAAATCTTACATAAAAAACTTCTTGTGGAGAATCTTTTTTTCTTAAAAAAATATTAAAAATTAAATTTTCTTCTAATTTTTCTTTATTATAATCTATCCTTAAATAAAGATTTCCTAAATCAAAACCAAAATATATTGATGAAACAATTTTTGTAGTTTGGTGCATCGAAGATAACATATGAGTATATTTTCCTGCAGAACACCATTCAAAATAACTTGAAATTTTACCATCAATTTTTGGTGTTATTAAATCTGCTGGCAAAATATATTCATAATATTTCGTTTGTTCTTTTATCGGAAGATCTAAATATTTTGGCGGTTGCTGATTTAAAAATAAATAAACATTTTTAAGATGTTGACGAAACAAAAAATCAAAGATATCACTTTGAGATGTATAATGTTCATCGCCAAACCACCAAAACCAATCAGATCCTTCAGCAGTGTATATTTCTTGCCAACATAACTGTTTTACTTTTTCCTGGATTTCATCATTATGTTGTTTTAAATATTCTACTAAAAAATTTTTTGTCTTATATAGATATTCCCATGCAGTATTATCCTCTTGATGGCCTATCCATATATTATAACTAGCATTAATCCATGATCCAGGCCATAAAGTTTCCAAAATTTCTGTATTAGGATTTTGATAAATATATTCTGAAATTAAAGTTGTTTCAAAATATTCATTTGATGTTAACATAGAATAAAATTCATTCAAAAAATCATTCCCATCGTTAGCATAAAATTCCCAACAATTTTCACCATCAAGAATGATAGATACTAAAGCAGTTTCAGTTGATTTAGAATGGTTATAAACATCATTATAAATTTGCATCAATCTTGTCTCTATATCTTTAACTGCATCTTTGTAACTCCACCTATAATATACAAAACCAATTTTATCAGAAAGTTCTCTATCTCTGAAAATTATATAAATAGGTTTATGTGTCTGATTTCTAAGCTGTATTTTGTAGTGTTTATATATAACATCTTTTTGAGGATATGATTTTGTAGTAAGATATAACGAATTTTTTAATATTTCCTCATCAGTAGCAATCCATATAATATTATTCTCTGAAATTATTGGTATAATATCTTCAGATACAGCTCCTTCTGAAGGCCAAAAACCTTTAGGTAAACAACCAAAATTTTTGTAATACAACTCTATTGCTAAATTAACTTGTTTTACTGCATCATCTTTAAGAGAAACAATATTTTTAGGTAACACTATGTTCGGATTAGAAACTTTTGCTTTTTGTGGATCACATAAAATTGGTAAAATAGGATGATAAAACGCAGAAACTGAAACTTCTATTTTTTTTCCTTCTTGCAACTGTCTGTGCTTTTTGATAATTTCACCACAAATCCATCTTTGTTTTTTTATTAATTCTTCTTTATCCTGTTGTGTAAAATTTGTGCTTTTTTCAAACCAAAATTTAATCTGTTCATCGTTTTTTTTCCAATAAGGGTCAAACCATACTAAATTTGCCCACATTTGTAAATCAATCCAATCCTGTGTGTTAAAATATTTTATTTTTCTATACAACTCATCTTCAGAGTTGATATTTCCTCTTTTGTCGTAAAGTTCTTTATATCTTTTATAAGGGACTATCATTGTGTGGTAGTTACAATTAAAAAAATTTTTTAAAATATAAACTTTATCCTCAAAAGTAAGTTCTTTAACTTCTTTAAGAGTAAGTTCTAATTCTTTATCTGTTGCATTTTTTGAATAATCTTCAAGTTGTATTATTAAAGATGGAACATAATTGAAATTAAGTTTAAGATTATCAAATTTTTCTACCCAAATACACATATCGTAATAATCTTTTATAGCATGTAGTCGTACCCAAGGAAGATAATACTTGTTATTTATAGAATCTTTATAAAATGGCTGATGTTGGTGGTAAAGAATAGCAATATAAAGCTTCTTTTTCATAATCAAAACTTCACAGATGTTGATATAGAAACTTTTGTTGATGGATCGTTTTTTGAAGAATATACATTTTTTGATGGAATAAATATAGAATAACAAAAATCAATATCTATATATGATAAAAATTTATAGCTAGCATATACTCCATATTCTAAACCTATAGCTTTTTTCGCACCAAGTGTTTTCTCAGTAGATGAAGGATCAGGTTTATCTAAAGGTGCCTCTGGTGAAGAGTAGAGATAGTACTCAAACCCACTAAAAAATTTTTTAAAAGGATTTACTGTTAAATTAAAACCTAAAACAAACATTCCAGAATATCCCTGTGGTAAATCAAAAAACAAACTTTTTATATTACCTTTTGCAAAATTTCCCCAACCATAAAGTTCCATACCATCATACATTTTATTAAAAGTGGGCAAAAACTTGCTTGTTTTGTCTCCACCAGAAGATAATAACCAAACAACTTCTGCTTTTGAATAACCAAAAAATTTACTTTCTCCTAAAACACCTGCTTTAAAAAACCACAAACTTCCAGAATAATTTTTTTTATTATCGTCTTCTCCTTTCTGTGTAGCATATTCAAATGTATAATAGTGACTTTTTAAATTTCTTGTAATAAAAAATTCATAAAAAATTTTTTTATCTTCACCTAAAAATTGATTTTTTTCAACGGTGCTACAAATACCAAAATCAAAACTTTCAAAATATTTACTTCCTAATAAAAAAGTAGTTAAAGTAAAAATCTTATTGTCTAAAAACCCGCTTGATGATGAAACCCTTGATAACATTGTTTCAACATAAAAATATTTATCAACAAAACAATCAAAAAATAATCCATTATATCCAACTCCGTTATCTCCAACAACTAATCCTTCCAAAAACTGTTTTCTTTTTTTCCCAACAGAAATGTTTATTTTTATTTCGCCTAAATCTATATTTAATGGTAATTTAATGTTTTCAACATTGTACTTATACATTGCATAAACTTGTGAAAAAAAAGGTATTAATTTAATATTAAGATATGGATAATTTTGTTCCCAATTATATTTTGTATAAGTAAAAGTACTCGAAGAATAACTATTATCTTCAACTTCTCCTACCGAAAGTAAGGTCGAACAAAATTCAAAATTGTCTATTAAAGTTTTGAAATTTAAACTTAAGTTTGAATAAACTTTTTCAAATATATCATTAGAATTAAAATCAAAATCTATATTTGAAAAGTTGTTATACGAGATTTTATATTCCGTATCTAAATAAAATTTTATCACACTAAACAGACAATTATTAAATGCAATTATTACAAATATAAAACATAAAAATTTTTTCATAAACTACATCCCTTTCAACTTCTGCTGAGCAATTTCAGCCCAGTAACTTCCTGGATATAAAATATTCATTCTTTCATATATTTGTTTTGAACTTTGTATGTCACCTTTAAGTTCGTAACAAATTGCCAAAGATTCATAAATTCTTGCTATTAGATAATGTTCTGGATATTTTTGTATAATTTCATTATAAATTTTAATAGCTTCATCAAAATTGTTCAAATTTAAAAAACACTGTGCTAAAATATACATCATAGGCAATATAAAAGTTTTTGGTTTTTTAAAGTTTAAAAAATTTAAACAAACTTCTTTTGCTTGTTGAAAATCTCCTTTCTCATACAAAAAATTTGCCTTTAAATACAATGCATATCCTGCATATTTTGATTT
>JBKBRH010000040.1:0-10239 GCA_046292225.1 Endomicrobiia bacterium | reverse complement strand
GTCCATGGGAACAAATATTTTATGGTGAATTTGATGGTCAAAGGCCAAAAAGAGTTTTAGTAAAAATTATTGGTGAATGAAAATTTAACAAAAAACTTCGTTATCTAAACTTATATGTTTCACATGAAACAAATTTTAAAATTATTTGTTTTTCAATTAATTTTTTTGTCTCAAACAATATTTTCTCAAGAAATTAATGTTTATGATAATACAATTTATAAATACGAAAAATTTTTAAAAGAATATAAGTTTAAAATTTATAGTTCTAAAAAAGAAGTAGGATATATAAATATAAAAATTTCATCTATACCTGTAGTAGAAAATTCGCAAGAATTGTTTCGTTCAGAAATAGAAAGTTTTGCTGATATTCCAATTTTGTTTTTTATAGGAAATACAGAAAATTATGAAATTGAATTTTATGATAAAAATTTCACTCCTATAAGATCGTCTTTTATTTCGATTGAAAATAAAAAAGAGTATGTAACTAGTACTTATATAAATAAGAAAGATGAAAATTTGTTTGAGTGTTATATAACAAAAAAAGGTAAAACATTAAAGGAGAAAAAATTTGATTTTTCTCCACCTATTTTGACTCCTGGAAATATAATTCCTTTAGTAACAACTTTATGGGACTTTAAAAATCAAAGAAGTATTAATTTTAAATTCATTGACAAAGACATTTTAAAACTAGGAGATTTAAGGTTAGAATATTTAGGTGATACAGAAAATGGTTTTTATAAAATAAAAGCCGTGCTTCCTTATTTCAAACTAAAATTTATAATTTATCTTGATAAAGACAAAAATATACAATATGCTACAGGTTTAGGATTAAAAATTTATGCTGAAGATTATAAAAATAAATTTTTAGATGAAAAAGAGACTATTAAGGATGATAAACAAGAATAGTTTTTTGATAATGTTTCATGTGAAACAATAATTTTTAAAAGTAATTAATTAAGAGCAGATGTTAAAATTTAACATATGAATGCCTACAAAGGCTATATTCTTTGATAACCAGAAATAAGATTAATAAAGAAGCGTCTAAAATAAGTTAAAAAAGCAGCAGAGTTTATTAGGTTTTTTTGTTGTATTTTATAGATACCGTGAAAATCTTATATATTCAAGTATCTGAAGATTAATTCTTGTTGATAGATATTTTAACATATTTTATATAGAAAACCATATTAACATGAGGAGGGTGTATTATGTTTAATTTGTTTAAAAATTTAAAAGAATTAAAACAACTTAATGATTTAGTTTCGTCAGAAAGTGTAGTTGTAGAAAAAGATGGTATAAAAATTAAAATTAATGGAAAAATGGAGTTAGAAGAAATTGTTTTAAATCCATCTTTGGATATACTAAAACAACAGAAGATTTTAAAAGAATTATTTAACGAAGCAGTTAGAAAAGTTCAAATGATATTGATGAATAAACTTGGTAGCAGATTATAATTAAAAATAATTGATTTTTCAATAAAAAATAAAATATATTTTAGTATAAGTATTTCAACACAAGATTAAAAATTCCACAAAGATTTATTACTAAAATTTTTATTCGAATAAAAGAACCTTTTTAAAATTTTTTGCATCTAAAACCTTTATAAGAGATATTAAATTTGCTATTTATATAGTTGATAAAAAACCTAATTTTGTATTATTAGATGAGAATGGAGGTAAATAAAATGCCAGTATATGAATATGTTTGTAAGGATTGTAAAACCGAATTTGAGGTATCAGCTACATTAGAAGAAAAAGAAAAAGGGTTAAAACCAAAATGTCCAAATTGCGGAAGTGAAAATATAATACGATTTTTTGGTAGTGCTAATTTTATAAATTTTTTTGATAAAAGTAGCAGTTTTAATTCTGGTTCTTGTTGTGGTCCAAATGGTAGATGCAGTTGTGGTTAAAGAAAATGGTGAATTTTCTACAGAATTTGAGCTTATAAAAGTGCCGCAGGTGTAATAGAGTTGAACTATGAATCAGAGGTATGGAAAAATGCAGTTGTAGATATGAAAGCAAGAATATTTGGTAGAGTAAATGATAAAATGCATATTAAAGAAAAAGCACATCTTATTGGTGAAAATTCTACTTGAGTTTTGATAAGTCATATCGCCTTAAAAGATAATGCTGTTGCAGTTGTGGAGAATGAAATAATCGCAGATACACCATTCTCAAGGAAGTGTTAATTGTAAAGAAATATTCAAGGAAAATACAAAGAAAGCAAAAGCGATACCAATTGTAAAGGTTAATACTCCAAAAGCAGATGTTACTTACGAAGCAGCAATAGATTCTGCAGATTCTAAAACAACTCGAAACATTACTTTCTATGGGTTGAAGAATAAGAAATAAATTTTAAAAACAACTCTTGATTTTAATATTTTTAATTGTATATTTGTATATTAGTGCAAATGTATAATTGTATGTTGTATTTTAAAAAATATAATAATTATGAAAGATTATATCAAAAAATTTAAATCACTTGGAGATGGAACAAGAATAAGAATTTTAAAACTTCTTATTGAAGTTGATCAACTTTATGTATGTGATATAGTAGCATCTTTGAATTTACCATTTTACTGTATCTCAAGACATATTAAAGAATTAAAAAATGCAGGTCTACTTGAAGAACAACGAGATGGAAAATTTATAAAATATTTTTTTAAAGATAAAAATGATAAATTTATCTTCAACTTAATTAACTTTTTGAAATCGATTGATGATGAAACTTTTAAGATGGATAAAAAAAGGTTGATAGAGAGAATAAAATCTAGAAATAAGTTATGTTGTAAATTGTTAAAGAAAAGATAAAAATATTTAACAAACAATAATTTTTATTACACAATGATAAATTTTTATACCATGGTTTGCATGAGTAAAAAGAGAAGAGATCAAATAGTATCCAACAATTGATTCAGCAAAATGGTGTAAAATGTGGAATGTGTATGAATTGTACTAAAAGGTTTATGACTGGACTGAGAATTGAGCAGTAGTAGCATGACCTTATAACTGTGTGGTAGGTTGCACTACATGTGCCAAGATCTGTCTTGGAAATGATATAAACACAATATCTGCTCAAATGTAAAGAAGGTACTTGAGGAGGAAAAAAGACTTGTGATAAATAAAGAAGAAAGAATAAAGGAGGTTTAGTATGCCTTTTAAAAATATTGGTTTTATTGGAGCCGGAAGAGTTGTAAAGGATAATTTTAGAGTCACTAAAAGAACAAGAATTTTAATCTTGAACTAATTTCTAAATATGATTGTAATAAAGAGGTTCTTGATAGTATTTCAAAAGCATTTCCTTCTGTAAGAATAATGAAAACACTTAAAGAAGTTTGCAGCCTTGAATTAATGGTTCTTTCAATTCATCCAACGGGAATGAAATAACTCTTAACCATTGCTGGTATCCAGGAAAATTTGTAAACTGGCTGCAGAATTGTTTAAACTGGACAGAAAAGTCGAAAAACACAAATGGTGTTAAGGAAAAGTTTGTGGACTTATAGTTATAGCCACAGGAAAAAATATAAAAAGTTGGCAGGTGGTTTTCAGGATATTATTAGATTAAATATAGAATTAAATGAACTTTGAATGAAGGGAGAAATTTATGATAAAAGAAATTATAACAGCAGGATTGTTAGCACTAAAAGATTATATTGCAACACATGTTTTAACTTGTCTTGTCCCGGCATTTCTTTTAGCAGGAGCAATGGTGACATTTATAAACCGTCAAGCAATATTGTATTATCTTGGGGAACAGGCAAACAAAATTAAGACGTTTTCTTTAGCAAGTGTATCAAGTTTCTTTTTAGCAGCATGTTCTTGTACTGTGATACCTGTTGCAAGCGGACTTTATTATACAGGTGCAGGGATAGGTGCTGCATTTATTGTTTTATGGGTAGCACCAGCAACAAATATTCTTGCATTGATTTACACAGGAAATATTCTTGGTATGAAAATGGTGATTTCAAGAATTGTTGCATCTTTAGTTATGGCGTTTGTTGTAGGTTTTGTGATGAGTTTTGTTTTTGGTAAAGAAAAAAAAGAACAAATAGAATTATCTAAAGATGAGACAAATTTTAATATTGTGAGTAAAAAAGAATTGGTTTTAATTTTACTTATACTAATTTCTTTACTTTCACCAAATTATTTAGTTCAGAAAGGAAGATATATTTACAAAATTCTTGTATGGTTAGTTTTTAGTTTAATTATGGTTGTATATGCAATAAAAATGATACCTAAAGAAAAGATCAAAGAATGGTTAGCTGAGACATGGTTTTTTGTAAAAATAATTTTTCCGTTGTTGCTTTTAGGAGTATTTGTTGTAGGTATGATTGGTAAAATTCTTCCTGAAGAATGGATACAGAAATGGCTTGGAGGAAACAATATCCGTTCATCATTTTTTGCAACAATGATTGGTGCTATAAGTTATTTTGCTACAATGACAGAAGCACCTTTTGTAGATACTTTGATGAAGTTAGGTATGGGTAAAGGACCAGCGCTAGCTTTACTTCTTACAGGGCCAGGGTTAAGTTTACCAAATTGGCTTTCAATATCTCGTGTTTTTGGTGTAAAAAAAGCGTTAGTGTATGTACTAACAATAATTATTCTTGGCAGTTTAGTAGGATGGTTTTTTGGCAATTTTATATTTTAAGGAGGGTTTTTATATGAAAATTATAATAGCAGGGCCAGGTTGTACAAGATGTATAACAACTGAAAACAATGTAAAAAAAGCATGTGAAGAACTAAATCTCGATGCTGAAATAACACATTTGTACGATTTAAAAGAATTTGCTAAACTTGGAATAATTATGACACCAGCAGTAGTTGTTGACGGCAAAGTTGTTGTTATGGGTAAAGTTCCTACTGTTGAAGAAGTAAAAAAGATTTTGTCTAATAAATGAAATGTTAAAATAAACACTCTATATTCTTAATAACACCTTAATACATCACTATAAAAGATTTTTTAGAGTTAAGATTTTTAGAGATGTATCTCAATGTTGCAGCAGCACAAATACCGCCTATTTATACAGGAAGTGATGCTAAAATAAAAATACATAAATATTAAAACTTTCTGAATTTTTCAAAAAAGGTTTTTGTTGGATCTTACTTTCTTCAGGTAAGAAATTTTTTAAAAATTTTATCTTTTCAGCGATTTTGTTTCCTTCTAAAATTTTCCCAATCCAGTAAGTAAATTCAAAGGAATATTAACTAAATGGTTTAACAAAAATTTTACAATGTTTGATAAGTAAAACAGAAAGTTTATTATTACTATAAAAAATTAAATAATAAAAACATTTCTAAAAATCTACCCTTTTGGAAAATTTTTCTTCTCAGTTGTCAAAATAGAGAATTTAGAATATATATTAAAATTAGTAAGAAAAAAATTGTATTAAATAGCCAATTTAATTATACCTGTCAACAACACCTAATTTTTCTGTTCTTTAAAATCCAACTGGTTAAAAATCGGATTTTTAATTTATATTCAAAAAAATCTTTACAAAAATTTAAATTGTTGAATTTTGTATAAAATTTTTAATAATAAAAAAACTAAATAGATGAACATAAAAAATAAAGGTGTAACATTAGCAGAACTTCTTGTTGCAATTACAATTATTGGTGTTGTAATTTTGGGTTATATTGGCAGTTTTAATAATATTTCAAAAGCACTTGTTAGCTCAAAAGCAAGAACTTTAGCAACAAATCTTGCACAAGAAAAAATTCAAATTCTTCGTCAATTGCCATATTACAGAGTTTTGATCACACCACAACCATCTTATCTTACACAATTTTCTCCACCAATACCTTATGATACAGAATATTTCCCACCAGAAAGAATTTTAGAAGGAGGAATTTATTTTACAAGATATACATATATTTTTCCTGTAGATGAAATTAATGGTAAGTTAGAACCTTTAGCCCCAACATCGCCAGACCGCGGATTGAAATATGTAAAAGTTTCGGTTGTCTACAATGTTGGTTTAGGAGAAAAAGTTGTTTCTTTAAATACTACAATTGTTAATACTGATATTTCAGGTTTTAGAGGACTCATTAAAGGAAAAGTAAGAAATAAATCAAATTTTTTACCAATTAAAGGTGCAGTTATTTCTCTTGCAGAAAATATTGGTTGTATGGATTATAGTGACGAAAATGGAGATTATTCTATAAAAACACCGTTTGGAAGTTATAATGTAATGGCTACTAAAAGAGGATTTTTCTCAGCAATAAGTTTTGTTACTGTTGGAGCTTCGCCACAGACAGTTAATTTTGACCTTCAGCCGATGTCTTCAGGAACAGTTTTTGGTTATATATGGACAAATGATAGAGTTGTAATTTCTCAAGTAGTAGGGTCAACAGTTTCTCCAAGTGGATTTAATCAAGAATATATTGAACTTTATAATCCGACATCTGAATATGTATTAGTTTCATCAGGAGCGTATATTGGAATTTTAGCAATAAAGTATCAATCTACACATCCACAAGATTATCTGAAAGATATAGTTCTTGAATACAAAACTTTTTTTATTCCTCCTTATGGGTATTATCTTATTGCTAACACAACAACGATTACTGCTTGTGGTGTTACAAAACAAGCAGATGCTGTGTTTTTATATACTAATCCTGGATATCCTAATATAATAAAAACATTTGAAGAAAATGGACAGATTTATGCTGGCGGAGGAGTTGTTTTATATAATAGAGTTACAGGTGAAACAATAGATATTTTTGGCTGGGATGCAACAAATAATGATGGTGTAAGTGGTAAAAAATATGCGCCAGTTTATGAAACAGACGGTTTTGACCAAAACATTGGTCTTGAAGAAGATGAACAGTTTGTCCGAAAAGTATCAACTTTTGCAGTATATATAGATGGTTTTGGTAACTGTTATGATTCTGATAACAACAACCTTGATTTTGCTACTTCAAGAAAACCTATTCAGATACCTCCACATAATTCGTTAGATACTTTTCAACCTTTAACAGGGAGACCTGCTATTGGAAGTTTTATATCTTGCACTGACGGACTTTCAACTTTAGCAGTTGCGTACAAAATAGGAACACCACCAGTTGCATATTTTGAGTTAACTCAAGTAGCAACAGGTACCTGGAGTGTGATCGCTTCTACAAAAAACAAGGTTGCATTTGTTAACAATGTAGAGGTTAGTGGTGGTTCAAAGACAGGTATACTTAATAATTTTACAAATCCGAGTTGGATTTATCCTTACCATTATGTACAAGTTGCATCTTATACTACTTTAGGATTTATTTCAGGAAAGGTTGTGGATAATACAAATATCCCTTTATCTAATATTGGAGTTCAAGTAAGTGATATAAAAGTTTATACAAATTCACAAGGAATATATTTTATGTCAATATCAACAGGAGTCTATAGTGTAACTGCAAATCCTAACAATGAAAATCCGATGTATGTTTCGTTAACACAGACAAATGTTGAAGTGAAACAAGGTATAATAACTTCTGCTGTAGATTTTGTTTTATCTCGTGGGGGCAGAATTTCTGGGTTTGTTTCAAGAGATAAAATTAATCCTTTGCCAGGTATTTTAGTCCAAGTTGTAACACAAGAAGGATATTCTTATGGTGAAGAAGTTTCTGATAACAACGGAAGATTTGTTATAGGCAACATCCCAACAGGGACTTGGTATGTAAAACCTGTTTTAAGCAGTAGAGAAAAAAGTGTCCCTTTAGTAAGCACAGTAACTGTACAGGCAGGATTTACAGTTTTTGCAGGGACTTTTACTGTTACAAATGCTATGGGGAAAATTACAGGTAAAGTTAAATCTTCAGGAAAACCAATCCCTACAGGTGTGTTGATAATAGCATCAACATCTACAATTACTACTCCACCTATTATATCTTCACATACAGCTTTAGGAGCAGCTTATTTTCTTACAAGTAGTTATGAAGATGGAAGATATAATTTAGAAGTTATTGGTTCAACTACTACAAAATATAATTTGTATGGATATTATACTACATATGATATAGTTACTCAAAAACCTACGATAAGGTCAAAAAGTATCACAGGGATAACAGTTTTGCCTGGGTTTGAAACATCTAACCAAGATTTGGATTTTTAAAAAATATTATGAAGAATAACAAAGGTTGGACATTAGTTGAATTATTAATAGTGGTGACAATGTTTGGAATATTAACATTGAGTGTATCATCAATGTTTACACATATATGGCAATTTTATCGTCTTACTTGGGCACAAAAAGAATTACAAGAAGAAGCAAGAGTTATTATGGAACTAATAACAAGAAATTTAAGAAATGGTATAAGCCAGAGTATTTCTATAAGTCGTTATGATAATACTCAACCTTATTATTCAAAAGTAAGTTTTAATACAATAGATGGACATCAGGTTAATTATTATCAAATTGATCGTGTGCTGTATCAAGAAATAGATGGGAATAAAAAAATATTATCTAAAAATTTAACATATTTTGCAATAACTTTTCCTAAATCGTATGAGCAAGATATTGTCTCAGTTGCGTTAACTCTTGAAAAGAATATTTATGAATTAAAAAAGAAAGCGTTACATATGGCTTCTGAAAAAGTTATGGTAATGAATTGATTTATGTAGAGTGGAGTTTATAATATTTGAAAATTGTATTTAAAAAATTTTGAAATTAAAGATGCTTTATTTGTTTATAAAAAAATTTTAAAAATAGGTGGTGTTTATGAATAATACAAAAGGTAATGTCTTACCAACGGTTATAGCAATAATGTTACTTTTAATTATAATAGTTCCTACAATAATAGAATGGAGTCAACAGCAAACTAAAATGTCTTTTAAAATTCAAGGGAAAACAATAGCAACAAACTTAGCTGAAGCAGGGATTGAACGTGGAGTATGGAAAATAAGTACATCTTTAGAAACTTGGGATGAAATATTAAAAGGAAATACTATTGCTGGGTATAATTTTGATGTTTTATACGACGATGTAGAAGGCGGAGTTTATAGAATAAAATTTTCAAGTGGTCCTGAACTTAAAGATGTTACTATTATTTCTGAAGGCAAAGATAATAAGACAGGCGAAGTAAGAGCTATAAAAGCAATATTTAAAAACCAAGTGGTTCCTGGATCTATAATATCAAAAGGACACATATATCTTGGTAACGCCTTTGAATGCCATTGGGGACCTGTAATGGCACACGGAAATATCCAACTTACTGATGCAGTTATTGCAAAAAAATATTATCCGAGAAAGTTTGCAAGAGGTGTGGTATCTTCAGTTCCTTCTTATCCAAGAGATACAAACGGTCTTGATCCACCTAATACTGACAATGTAGAATGGTGGTCTGACTATCCAGTAGCAGATTTGCCAATTTTAGATTTTGCTTCATTAAGATCTTCTGCTTCAGTTAATGTTGCTACATATCTTGAAAAAGTAGCTGAAGATAGTACTTATAATTATTTTAGATGGGAGAATGTTTATCCGTTAAGTTCTCCTCCGCCACCAGGATGGATAAAAAATATACATCCTACATTAAACATTATGAGTTCTGCTACAATTAACACTTTAAACTTTTATGCATGTTCGTCAATGAACAGTTATAGAGGACCTAAATATTGGCAAAGAGTTAGAGTAAGAAAAAGTAATCTTTCAGTTTCGTATGAAACACTTTCTTCTTGCAACCTTAACCCAGGACAAAATCATGACGGACGTCCTCATCTGCAGAATCCGTGGCGGCATCCAGCTAAGTTTGCAAACCGTGTCTGGTATTACGACGGCGATTTGATTATGACAGGTGGATCTGCTGAAGATGGGTGTGGGATTAAAGGACAACTTATAATCCGAGGCAATTTCACAAATTATACAGGTGACAATTTAGCCTGGACAGGTAATTCTCAAACAGGACTTACTGATGCCGAATGTAAAGTTCCAACTGAAGCATATCTTGAATACCAAAAAATTGATACTTCATCTTTAAACCAATATCCTGCTGATAACGGCTACAGAAGGGTTCGTTCTGTATTCAGGTTTGGTACTGAAACCTGGACTGATGGACCATCTGCAGCAAATACTGATGTAGGTTTAGCAGGATTTTTGTATGTAGGTGGAAATTATGATATGGAAGGACCAATGGATATATATGGTGCGGCATGGATTGTGGGAAATGTAAGGCGTGGCACGGGTGTTTCTGAATATTCAATTATATTTTTTAATGAAAGTCTAGAGTTACCATCACTTAATGTTGTGCTTATAAGAAAAAGTTG
>JBKBRH010000039.1:0-10405 GCA_046292225.1 Endomicrobiia bacterium | reverse complement strand
GATTAGATGTTGGCACAATTTATAAATTACCCGTACCTTCAATAGAAACAAATGTTGGTTTAGTAATAAAAAATCTTATTGAACCACAATTTGATTTTCCTTCAACAGATGAAAAATTAACTTTTCAAAGACAATTAACTTTAGGTGTTTCATCAAAACTGTATAAAGTTCTTACTTTAGCTGTAGATTATGATCTAAACAAAACTAAAACTTTAGTTGATGGATATGATATACAAAATTTTTCTGTAGGATTAGAGATTAATCCACCAATATTACCTGTTTTAAGATTAGGATATTTAAAAAATTTAGCAATGGATAATGATCAATTATATACAATTGGTTTAGGTATAAAAATTTTAGTATTAAATTTTGATTTAGTTTGTGCATTTAATACACAAGAAACAAAAATAAACAAAGACCTTACATTACCCACAAACAACTTATCTTTAGGAATAACTCTGGGAATGAAATTTTAAATTTTTAGGATTTTTTAAGGAGAAACTTTATGTGTGTAGCAATACCAATGAAAGTTGTCAAAATAAAAGATAACATTGCAATTTGTGAATATGAAAATGTCAAATATAAAGCAAGGATAGATTTAGTAAAAGATTCAATTAAAGTTGGTGATTATGTAATAATCCACACTGGTTTTGTACTACAAAAATTAGATATCCAAGATGCTTTAGAAACAATAAAAATATATAAAGAAATGGAAAACTTAAGTTCAATTTAAAAAACTCTCCAACAAAGAAATCATTGTTTTATGAAAAATCCGTTGGTTGAATTTAAAAATTTAGATATTGTTAAAAAAGAAATAGAAAAGATAAACTTTTTAGCAAAAGAGATCAAGAAAGATTTATATTTCATGGAAGTTTGTGGAACACATACTATGCAAATATCAAAATATGGAATACGCAAGATTTTGCCTCAAAATATAAAACTTATTTCAGGACCTGGTTGTCCTGTGTGTGTTACACCACAACTATATATTGAAAAAGCGTTGTATATCATAAGAAATTATAATAACATAATTTTGACAACTTTTGGAGATTTATTTCGTGTACCTGGAAGTAGCGGAACTTTAGAAGAAGAAAAATCTTCAGGTAAAGATATAAGAATTGTATATTCTGCACAGGAATTAATTAATATTGCAGAAAATAATAAGAATAAAATTATTGTTTTTTTATCAATAGGTTTTGAGACAACCTTGCCTACAATTGCGTGTGTTATAAAAGAAGCAAAAGAAAAAAATATAAAGAATCTATTTTTTCTTTTAGGAAATAAATTTTTTTTACCAGAAGCTTTAGAAACTGTTATTATTATAAGCAAAAAACAAAAAGAAAATTTTTCTCTTGACGGATTTATTCTTCCAGGACATTTAAGCAGTGTTACTGGAGTAAAACCATATTATTTTATAAAAGAAAAATACAATCTATCAGGAGTGATTACAGGATTTGAACCACTAGATATTGTAATTTCAATAAGAATGCTACTTGAAATTATAAAAACTAAAAAACCTCAAGTAAAAAATGAATATACAAGAGTAGTAAAAGAAGATGGTAATACTTATGCACAAAAATTAATTAACGAAGTTTTTGACAAAGAAGATGGAGAATGGCGTGGGTTGGGAATTATAAAAAATTCTTCTGCTAAATTAAAGAAAGAATATGAAAATTTTGATATAACAAAAATTTTAAAAATACCTGAAATTGAAACAGAAGATATTAAATTATGTAAATGTAAAGAAGTTTTAGTAGGTAAAATACAACCTTATAAATGTCCACTTTTTGCTAAAACTTGTACACCTGAAAATCCAAAAGGTGCGTGTATGGTTTCATCTGAAGGTGCCTGTGCAGCATATTATAAATATGAACGACAATAAATTAAATAATTATATGAAGCAAAAAATTTTGTTATCTTACGGTTCTGGTGGGAAATATACACAAGAATTTATTAATAATTATATATTAAAAAATTTTTCTAACGAAATATTAAACCAGTTATTAGATTCTGCTGTAATTAATTTAGAAAATAAAAAATTTGCTTTTACTACAGATGCTTATACTGTAAAACCAATATTTTTTCCAAACGGAGATATTGGAAAACTTAGCATATGCGGTACAATTAACGACTTACTCTGTGTTGGTGCAATAGCAAAATTTATATCTTTGTCTTTAATAATAGAAGAAGGATTAGAATTTGAAATTATTGAAAAAATCTTAAATTCGATAAAAAAAGTTGCCAAAGAAGAAAATATAAAAATTGTTACTGGTGATACAAAAGTTGTAGAAAAAGGTAGTTGTGATAAAATTTTTATTACAACAGCTGGTATTGGGATAATAGAAAATAATATTGAACTAAATTATGAAAAAATTGAACCTGAAGATGTAATTATAGTTAGTGGAAATATTGCAGAACACGGATTAGCAGTATTATTATCTCGCGGATCTTACGGATTTGAATATGAAATTCAAAGTGATTGTGCATCATTAAAATCGTTAATAGAACCAATAATTTTAGATAATGAAATCTCTCAATATTTAAAATTTTTAAGAGATCCGACACGAGGTGGTATCTCAGCTGTTTTAAACGAAATTGTAAGTAAAAGAAAAGATATTGGAATAGAAATAGAAGAAAGTTTAATACCAATAGATGAAAAAGTAAAAACTGTATGTGAATTATTAGGTTTTGATCCATTACAAATCGCAAATGAAGGGAAAATACTAATAATTGCTAAAAATAATGCTGTTGATAAAATATTATCTATACTTAGGTCTCATCCTTTAGGAAAAAATGCAAAAGTGATAGGAAAAATAAAACACCAAAATAAAAGTAAGGTAGTTCTAAAAACATCTTTTGGAACAAAAAAAATTGTAGATATGCCAACAGCAGAAGAACTACCAAGAATATGTTAAAGTTTAAAATTATGAACAAAAAAATTTACAAATTAATTTTTAGTATAATTTTTATTTTTTTAAGTTGTAATCATAAACAAAATTTTTCAATTAAATCACAGGAGAAAAAAGAAATGAACAATATAGATGAACATTATCAAAAAAGGTTAGAAATGCTAGAATATCAACTTAAACGACGAGATATAACTGACGAAAAAGTTTTATCTGCAATGTTAAAAGTAGAAAGACACAGGTTTGTCCCTAAAGAATACGAAAAGTTAGCATATACAGACGAACCTTTGCCAATAGGTTTTGGTCAAACTATATCTCAACCATATATTGTAGCTTTAATGACACAACTTTTAGAACTCAAAGGTGATGAAAAAATTTTAGAGATAGGAACAGGGTCTGGATATCAAGCAGCAATTCTTGCAGAATTAGTAAAAGAAGTGTATACTATAGAAATTATTCCACAATTAGCACAACGAGCAGAAAAATTGTTAAAAGATTTAGGTTATAAAAACATTTTTGTAAAAATAGGCGATGGATATCTTGGTTGGCAAGAATATGCGCCATATGATGGAATAATAGTTACCTGTGCACCAGATCATATTCCTCAACCATTAATAGATCAGCTTAAAGATGGCGGTAAAATAGTAATTCCTGTAGGTGATATTTATCAAGAATTAGTAGTTGTAGAAAAAAAGGGTAGAAAAATTATTAAAAAAAATATTATTCCTGTAAGATTTGTTCCTATGAAGAGATTAAATGAATAAAAAATATAAAAATGAAAATTATTTATTTAAATAAAAATACAAAAAATTTTGAAAAAAAAATTTTGTCTGCAGCAAAAGCAATAAAAAATGGTAATTTAGTAATAATACCTACTGAAACTGTTTATGGAATTGCAGCAAATTGTTTTGATACATCTGCTGTAAACAAAATATTTTTAGTAAAAAATCGTCCTTATTCAGATCCTCTTATTGTACATGTAAGTAAAATTTCACAACTTAAGAACATAGTAAAATATATACCTTTTGAAGCAAAAAAAATTATAACAAAATTTTGGCCCGGACCTGTAAGCTTGATATTTTACAAAAATCCTAAACTACCAGATATTGTGACTGCTGGATTAAACACTGTATGTGTTCGTATGCCAGAAAATGAGATCACAAGAAAGTTTATAGATTTGTGTGAAGTTCCATTAGCAGCACCTTCTGCAAATATTTTTAGTCGTGTTTCTTCTACTGATATAAAGCATATAATCAAGGATTTTAAAGATAAAAAAGAAATAAAATATGTAATATATACAGGTAGACCCAAATATGGAATAGAATCTACAGTTGTAGATTGCACAAAATATCCATTTGAAGTTTTGCGTTACGGTGTTTTAGAAATTGAAAAGATAACCAATCAATGTAAAATTAAAATTGTAGAACCACAGAAAAATCTAATAAAAAAATCTCCTGGAATGTTTAAAAAACATTATGCTCCAACAAAACCTACATATTTAACTAAAAATTTGATAAGTTATATTGAAAAATTGCCAAAAAATAAATTAAAAAATATGACTTTTATATGCAAAAATAAAACAAAAAATATTATAAAAAAAATTTTCAAAAACAACAAGATCTCAATTATCACATATGGCAATAATTTCAAAGATATTGCAAAAAACCTATATCTTTGTTTAAGATTAGCAGAAGAAATGGATACAGAAATAATTGTTGTTGAATCTGTAAAAAATGTTGGGTTAGGAAAAACTATAATGGATAGACTAACAAAAGCAACAGAAAACAAATGGCTATGAAAACAAAAATTGTAATAAAATTTTTTTTAATTTTTTTTATATTTTTATTTATAAACATTTTTGCTTTATCAGAAGACATATATTTTGAAAAATTTGTTTCTTCTTATATATTAGTGAATAATCAACCAAAATATTATTATTTAACATATGAGAATGACAAAATCACAGGATTTTTTATTGAAAGTGCTGATTGGACAAACCAAAAAATAAGAGGTTACGGTGGAGATATTAACTTACAGATCTACTTTTCTTTAGATGGAAAAATAAAAAATATAAAAGTAATAGAACAGTATGAAACCAAAAAATATGCAAAAGATGTTTTTGAAGAAAAATATTTAAGTCAATATTATAACAAAGATAATAAATCTAAATTTATTTTAGGAGATGATATAAAAGCTATCTCTGGTGCTACAATAAGTTGTAATGCTGTAAACGAAATTATTTATCAATGTGTAAACAATGTTCATAAATACATAATAGGTGAAAAAATTTTAAAAAAAGATTTTTCAGCAAGAATACCTAAAACAGAAATATTAAAAACTATAACATTATGGATTCTATTTTTTGTTTCAATTTTTGGATTTTTGTATAATTTAAAAATTTTAAGATACATAATAATGTTTTTTACAATTTTTTTCTTAGGAATAATATATAAAGGTGGATTATCTTTTGGACACATACAGAATTTTATATATTTTAATTTTCCTTCAGTAAATAATATTTTTATATGGTCTCTTATTATACTTACTTTTGTTACAACATTATTTTTTGGCAGGTTGTTCTGTGGATGGTTGTGTCCATTCGGTGCTGTAATAGAATTATTGTTTGATCTAAAAACATATATTGAAAAAAAATATAAAAAAACTTTAGGAAAAGAAATCGAACTTGAAATTATAGAAGATAACGAAATTGTAAAATTTTTAAGAAAATATGAGAGTTCTTATAGATATGTTAAATATTTTTTGTTAATAACTATATTAATTTTGCCATCATTTATAATAATTGAACCATTCCAATATATTTTCTATATAAATCAAACAGAATTAAAGTTTATTATATACTTGTTATTTATTTTAATCTTATGTATAATTTTTGTTCGTTTATGGTGCAGATATCTATGCCCATTAGGAGCATTTTTATGTGTGTTTTCAAAAATATCGTTTTTTAAATTACAGATTTCACAAGAACATTGTTTTAATTGCGAAATATGTAAAACTATTTGTCCTACAAATGCAATTATAGAAAAAAATGATAAGTTAAAAATATTAAATACTGAATGCATATTATGTAATAAATGTAGGCAAAATTGTGGTCCTCAAAATATCAAAATTGTAAAAAAATTAAAATACTAAATTGACATTTAATAAGATTTTTAGTAGAATTATTTTTTAAAAATTTATAAATATAAAAATATAACAAAACTTCAAAAAAGGAGGAATTATTATGTCTGGACATTCAAAATGGGCAGGGATTAAACATAAAAAAATGGCACAAGATGCTAAAAGAGGTAAAATCTTTACAAAGATAATAAGAGAATTAACAATAGCTGCTCGTCAAGGTGGTGGCAACCCTGAAAACAATCCAAGGTTAAGAAAAGCTATTGAAATGGCAAAAGAAGCAAATATGCCACAGGATAATATTAAAAAAGCAATAATGCGTGGTACAGGAGAAATTCCCGGTGTTGTATACGAAGAAGTTGTATATGAAGGATATGGTCCTGGTGGTACTGCAGTAATTGTTGAAGCAACTACTGATAACAAAAATAGAACAACATCTGAAATGAGAAAAATTTTCAGTCAATACGGTGGATCATTAGGTGAAAGTGGATGTGTAGCATGGAATTTTGAACAAAAAGGATATATTACAATAAACAAATCTTCTGCTAACGAAGACGACCTTATGAGCTTAGCTTTAGAACTTGGTGCTGAAGATTTTAGGTCAGACGATGAAGACAACTATGAAATCATAACTTCTCCACAAAATTTTGAACAAATTAAATCTGAGCTTGAAAAAAAGTATAAAATAGAACAGGCAGAAGTAACAATGTTGCCAAAAACATATGTAAAGTTAGAAGGTAAACAAGCCGAACAAGTACTTCAACTAATGGATGCTTTAGAAGACCATGACGATGTAAAAAATGTATATGCAAATTTTGATATTGATAAAGAAATTTTGGAAAAGATAGAAAATCAATAAAATAACATGAAAGTTTTAGGAATAGATCCTGGATTAGCAAAGTGTGGGTGGGCTATAATAGAAAAGGATTTAAATAAAGAGTATAAACTTTTATCATTTGGAGAAATAGATACACAAAAAAGTGCTAAATATAAAACAATGTTTTTAACTGAAAGGTTGGAAACAATTTTTTTAGAACTAAAGAAAATTTTTAAAAAACATAAACCTGATATTGTATGTATAGAATCACAATTTTATTCTAAAATTTCTAAGAATATGATACACACTTATTTTGCAACTGGTATAATTTATCTTCTTTGTGGTTTATTTAAAATACAAATTGAAGATTTTTCTGCAAAAACAGTAAAACTTGCGGTATCAGGTTATGGTTCTGCATCAAAATTACAGCTTAAAAAGATGATAAAGCTACTACTTAAAAATGAAAAAGAAATTAGTTCAGAACATATAAACGATGCTATAGCGGTAGCATTGTGCTACTTAAATACTCAACACAAAGAATTATATGTATAACTATATTGAAGGTAAAGTTGTAGAAAAAAATATAGAAAAAAATTTGTGTATAGTAGATGTTAACAATATAGGCTACGAAATAGTTGTCTCTGAAACAACATTAAAACAAATAAACATTTCTGAAATAACAAAATTTTATATTGTAGAAATTTCTTCAGGATTATATAGCAGTGGACTTCCTACTTTATACGGATTTCTTTCTAAAGAAGAAAAAGAAATTTTTTTAGCTTTCAAAGATAACCTTTCAAATGTAGGACCTAAAAAAGCGTTGGAATATCTTGACAAAGTCAAAAAAAATATTACAGAATTTAAATTAGCAATAAAAACAAAAAATTATAAATCTTTAACTTCGTTATTTGGGTTTAAACATTCTTCAGCAGAAAAAATTGTTTCTGCACTAAGCAGTTTAGAATTGTTTACAAAAGAAGAAATGAAAGAAGGTATAAACATAGAAATTTATACAGATTTAGTTTCAGCATTGACAAATCTTGGCTATAAAGAACAACAGGTAAAAGATATAGTGGAAAAAATTTTAACTCAAAATAAAATAATATTAAAGGATATTAAAAAAACACAGGATTATATTTCACAATTTTTACCTTTGATTTTAAAAGAATTATCTTCTACAAAATAATGAAACCAGAAAGAGTTATAACACCAAAAGTTTCACAACAAGAAAAAGAGTTAGAACTAACACTTCGTCCTAAAACATTAGATGATTTCATAGGACAACAAAAATTAAAAGAAAATTTGCGTATTTTTATAGAATCTGCAAAAAAACGTGGTGTTGCGTTAGACCATTGTTTATTCTGTGGTCCACCTGGTTGTGGAAAAACTACTTTGGCACATATAATAGCACACGAGTTTAATACAAACATAAAAGTTACTTCAGGACCTGCACTTGAAAAAACTGGTGATCTTGCTGCTATTTTAACAAATTTACAATTTCAAGATGTATTGTTTATAGATGAAATCCATAGGTTAAACCATGTTGTTGAAGAATCTCTTTATCCAGTAATTGAAGAATTCAAGTTTGACATAGTTGTTGGAGGAGGACCTAATGCAAAGATTGTGCGTTTGCCTATTGCAAAATTTACTTTAGTAGGAGCAACTACAAGAAGTGGATTACTTTCAGCACCGTTTAGGTCAAGATTTGGTATCGTAGAAAATTTAAGTTTTTATACAATTGAAGAATTACAAAAAATAGTTATTCGTTCTGCTAAAATTCTTAATATAGAAATAGACCAACAAGCAAGTTATGAAATTGCAAAACGTTCAAGAGGAACTCCGAGAATTGCAAACAGGTTATTAAACCGTGTACGCGATTTTGCAATTGTGAAATCAAATGGTAAAATCACGCAAGAAATTACACTGCTTACGATGAAATCTTTAGGTATTGATGATTATGGATTAGATGAGATGGATAGAAAAATTTTATTAACAATAATAGAAAAATTTAATGGAGGACCTGTAGGAATTGAAACAATTTCTGTTGCTATAAATGAAGAAGTTGATACAATCACAGATGTTTATGAACCATATCTTATACAGGCAGGATTTTTACAAAGAACACCTCGTGGTCGTGTTGCTACAGAACTTGCTTACAACCACCTGGGTATAAAATATACAAAATCTCATCCAGAATTATTCTAAATTTATAAAATGTCAGAAACTAAAATTTTTATTTTAACATCTAAACATTGTTGGGAATATCATGAAACTGGTCATCCAGAAGCTCCTTTTAGAATAAAAGATACATATAAATATTTATCTGAAAAACAAAAAGAACTTAATATAGAATTTGTGTTTATAGATAAAGAAATAGATGAAGAAATTTTACTTTTAACTCACAGCAAAGATCTTATAGAAAAAATAAAAACAGGAAATTTTTATGATCAAGATACGCCTAACTTAGATAATATATTTTTTTATGCAAAAATTTCTGCAAGTATAGCTTTAGAATCTTTAAAACTTGCAATAGAAAATAAAAAAACTTTTGCACTAACACGGCCACCAGGACATCATGCTACAAAAAATAACTTAGGAGGTTTTTGTTATTTCAACAATATTGCTTGTGCTGTAAATTGGTACTTAAAAAATTATAAAAACAGAAAAGTCGCAATATTAGATATAGATGTCCATCATGGGAATGGTACACAAGAAATTTTTTTAAACAACGAAAAAGTTATTTTTATTTCTTTACATCAAGCATATATTTATCCTGGAACAGGACTCAAATCAGAAAATAATTGTATAAATTTTCCTTTGTCAACAGGCACAATTGATTCTGAGTATATCAAAACATTAAATAAAGCAAAAGAAAAAATTTTTGAATTTAACCCTAATTTAGTTGCTGTTTCATTAGGATTTGACACTTTTAAAGAAGATCCTTTAGGAGGATTAAATTTAACTGAGGAATGTTATTACAAAATAGCAAAAATAATATCACAAATTGATGTTGCTACATTCTATGTGTTAGAAGGCGGCTATTCAAAAAAATTACCATATCTTATTGAAAAATTTTTAGAAGGTTTAAAATAGAAATGAAAGAAGCAAAATATTACAGAATACCAAACGAAAAAGAAAAAAAACTTCAATGTAATCTCTGTCCACATAACTGTTTATT
This sequence comes from Endomicrobiia bacterium, assembly GCA_046292225.1. GTDB lineage: Bacteria > Elusimicrobiota > Endomicrobiia > DTEH01 > DTEH01 > JANXDG01. Next base: position 369 of record JBKBRH010000039.1, on the reverse strand, counting down.
AAAAGAAAATCAACTAGGAAAATGTTTGGCAAGAAAAAATATAAATGGCAAATTATATTCTTTAACTTACGAGATCGTCTCATCTATAGCAATGGATCCTATAGAAAAAAAACCGTTATATCATTTTTATCCAGGAAAAACAATTTTATCTATAGGAAGTTACGGGTGTAATTTCAAGTGCGGATTTTGTCAAAATTGGGAAATATCACAAAGTTCTTTAGAAGAAAATTTTATTCAAAAAATTTTTAACTTTTTATTCAAGCTGTTACTCAATCAATACTTAATTCATAAAATAATTCATTTACTAACTATAATGGAGGTTTATATGATACTGCTCATATACATCGTAAATAAAATATTTTATCAGTA
>JBKBRH010000038.1:0-10471 GCA_046292225.1 Endomicrobiia bacterium | reverse complement strand
ATAGGTAAAGGTTCTTTTGATATTGCAAAATTGATGAAAGAAAGATGGGAAGAAATAATGGCTATATCTCAATTGCCAAAATTTATTAGTTCTGCTGCAATACCACAACAACAGTTTATAAGTTCTGGATTTGTATCATCTTTTGCAAAAAAAGAACAAGTTGAACAAAAAGAGTTTTATCTTAAAGCAGAAACAGAACTTATTGTATATGGTGAAACAATGCCTGATGCAAAATTGTATATAGGTGATAGAGAATTTAAACTTACATCTGACGGAAAATTTTCTTTAAGAATGTATCTTGCAGATGGAGAAAAAGTTATCCCTATTAAAGCAATTTCGTCAGATGGGACAATGGAAAAACAGATAATTTTTGTAGTCAACAAAAAAACTGAATATAAAGGTTAATAATTATAAACTTTTAAATTTTTTTCCCAAACTCTTTCTTACCTAACAAATTTAATAAGTTAATTTTTGTTAATTATAAATATTTTTAAAACTTAGAAAGGAATAGTTTTTATGGTTGAAGGATATTGGTGTCTTGTTTTACATAATCATTTACCTTTTGTGAAACACCCAGAATATGAAGATTTTCTTGAAGAAGACTGGTTTTATGAAGCAATGACTGAAACATATATACCATTGATTTTTATATTAGAAGGGTTGCTGAATGATAATGTTGATTTTCGTATTACTATGTCTTTAACACCGCCTTTGTGTAATATGATGGAAGATAAACTTCTTCAAGATAGATATTATAAAAAACTTTCTAAACTTATAGAACTTGTTGAGAAAGAAGTTTGGCGTCTTCAAGGTCAAGAACCATTTTTTTCTACTGCAAAAATGTATGAATATAAATTTAAAAATGCGATAAAAATATATGAAAAATATAATCGCAATCTGTTGAATGCTTACAAGAATTTGTTAAATACAGGTAAAGTTGAAATTATTACTTGTAATGCAACACACGGATTTTTACCATTGATGAGTTCTGACAGAATTAGAAAAGCGCAGATAAAAGCTGCTGTTAAAGATTATGAGATAAAGTTTGAAAGAAAACCTAGAGGTATCTGGCTTGCAGAATGTGCATATAGTTATGGAGTTGACAAAATTTTAAAAGAGTGTGGATTGCAATATTTTTTTGTTGAAGCACACGGAGTTCTTTATGGCGAGCCGAGACCAAAATATGGTGTTTTTGCACCTGTTTATACTCCTAATGGTGTTGCTGTTTTTGCCAGAGACATGGAGACAGCACATCAGGTATGGTCTGCTGATGTTGGTTATCCAGGCGATCCTGACTATAGAGAATTTTATCGTGATGTAGGATATGATTTAGAATATGAATATATAAAACCATATCTACACAGTGACGGTATAAGAAGAAATGTTGGGATAAAATATTATCGTGTAACAGGAAAAGTTGGGCTTGATAAAAAAGAACCTTATGTTGTAGAATGGGCACTAAATAAGGCTGCTCAACATGCAGGAAATTTTATGTTTAACAGAGAACATCAAATAAGATATTTAAGAAATATTTTTGACAGAGAACCTATTGTGGTTTCAATGTATGATGCAGAACTTTTTGGCCATTGGTGGTTTGAAGGACCAGATTTTCTTAACTTTTTGTTTAGAAAAATTCATTATGACCAAAACATTTTTAAACCAATACTTCCTACTGAATATTTAGACAGATATCCTAAAAACCAAATATTACAACCGACAGCTTCTTCCTGGGGAGATAAAGGATATTTTGAAGTATGGCTTAACGGGTCTAATGATTGGATATATAGACATTTGCATAAATGTGAAGAGTTAATGTGTCAAGCAGTAGATGTTTATCATCAGAATGTTTTATCTGGTGATGAGTTTAGAAAAAGAGTTTTAAATCAACTTGCAAGAGAATTATTTTTAGCACAATCGTCAGATTGGGCTTTTATTATGACCACAGGAACAATGGTAGAATATGCTCAAAGAAGAACTAAAGAACATATATCAAATTTTTTAAGATTGTTTTATCAGTTGAAAGAAAATAGAGTGGATACAAATTTTTTGAGTTGGCTTGAGTTTAAAAATAGTATTTTTAAAGATATTGATTATACAGTATTTCTATGATTATAATAAAGAGAATACATATTATAATTTTTTTGTTTGTTCTTTTAATTATAGCATTAATTACTAAATTTTATAAAGAAGAAATACAACAGTTAATTTTGGTAATAAAAGGGGTATTGTAAAACCTAAATAATCTTTTAAAATTTTTGTTGACAAATTGACCTTTTGTATGTATAATATATATTTATATATCCTTTCATTTGGTAAGTTGTGGTAGATATTTTAAAACATTCTTTCCGTTTACAAAAAATTAATATTTTAAGGATAAAATTATGGATGGATGTATTTTTTGTAAAATTGTAAACAAAGAAATAAAAAGTGAAATAGTATACGAAGACGAAAAATTTGTTGTTTTTAAAGATATTAATCCGCAGGCACCAATACATCTTTTGTTAGTACCTAAGCAACATATAAGTTCTGTAAACGATATAGATGAAAAAAATGAAAAATTTTTAGAAGGGTTTTTGAGTATAATAAAAAAAATTGCACAAAAGTTAAATTTTTCTGAAAGTGGCTACAGAGTAGTTGTAAATACAGGCAAAGATTCAGGACAAGAAGTTTTACATATTCATTTTCATATTCTTGCAAAACGAAAATTTTCTTGGCCACCAGGATGATTAAAATCAGTTAATTAATTTTTGTGACAATATAGAAAGGAGGTGAATTAAATGGTAGAAGTTAGAGTTCGTGAAGGTGAGAATTTAGAAAGTGCTTTAAGAAGGTTTAAGAAAGAAGTAGAAAAAGAAGGTATATTAAAACTTGCACGAGAAAAAATGTATTACAAATCGCCGAGTGTTTTGAAAAAAGAAAAAAATGCTTATTTAAAACACAGGGCTGAATTAAGAAAGAAAAAGTTATCCAAATAAATATTGCAAAGGGGTAGAAAGACAAATGAAATTAAAAGAATTATATAATTTCATAATTCAAAATGGGATAAAAAACGATCCTCGTGGAGAACAAGAAGTTAAAGAATTGTTAAAAAAAGAAAAACAAAAATATGAAAAATTGTCTGAGAAAGAAAAAAAATATTACGATATAGAAAAACTTTCAAACCCCTATAATGATACAAGAATACTTTATGGAGATGAAAATTTAGAAATTAATAATATTCTTATTGGTATAGATATGGAGATGCCAGAAATAATTTTGTGTTGGATACTAAATCAACAAGGCAAAAAAATAGATTTGGTTTTATCACATCATCCTGAAGGTAAAGGATATAAAAATTTTTATGAAGTTATGGGGATGCAAGCAGATATATTAAACAAATTCGGTGTTCCTATAAATATAGCAGAAAGTATAATGGAAGTAAGAATGAAAGAAGTAAATAGAAGAATGATGCCTTTAAATCATAACCGTGCTGTAGATATTGCTGAAGTTTTGAAAATACCATTTATGTGTTGTCATACTCCTTCGGATAACTGTGTCGCTACATATTTACAAAAATTGTTTGATAAAAACAAACCAAAATATTTACAAGATGTGTTAGATTTGTTGTTAGAAATTCCTGAATATGATTATGCAGCAAAATTAGGTAATGGCCCAAATATTCTTATAGGTAGTAAAGATAAAAAAGCAGGAAAAATTTTTGTTGATATGACTGGTGGTACAGAAGGTTCTACTGAAATGTTTGAAAAGCTTGCAATATCAGGAGTAAGCACTATTGTTGCAATGCATTTAAGTGAAGAACATTATAAAAATGCACAAAAATATTATATTAATGTCATAATTGCAGGGCACATTGCTTCTGACACTTTGGGATTAAATTTAATGTTAGACGCTGTTGAACAAAAATTTGGTAAAATAAATACAGTTTGTATATCAGGATTTAGAAGATTTAAGCATACTAAATAAGTTCAGCAATTTTTTATATGATAAAACAAGAAAGTGTAAAAAAACTTAAAGAATCAGTTGATATTTTGGAGATTGTGCAGGAATATCTGCCAAATTTAAAACGTAGAGGAAAAAATTATTTTGCATTATGTCCATTTCATAGTGAAAAAACGCCATCGTTTTCTATTGCACCAGACAAAGGTATTATACATTGTTTTGGTTGTGGGTACACTGCAGACATAATAAAGTTTGTTGAAGATATTGAGCATATAAGTTATCAGGAAGCAGTTGAAAAAATTGCTAAAAAATTTAATTTTGTTTTAGAATATGTTGATGCTGAAAAGCAAAAGATCTTGAAAGAAAAATATGATGAACAACAAGTTTTGTTAAATCTGCTTACAAACCTTGCTGAAGTTTATCATAATATTTTGTTAAAAGAAAAAGTTGCTTCTGAAGCGAGAAATTATCTTGTTTCAAGAGGAGTAAAAGTTGAGACAATTGAGAGGTTTAAGATAGGATTTGCTCCAGAAGGAAATTTTATAGTTAAAAATTACAAAAATATAAAAGAATTAAAAGACTTTGATCTTTCAACATTGTATAAAGCAGGAGTTATAAATTTTAAATCACAAGAAAATTTAGAAAAAACAAACGGGATAAATAAATATGAACATCCATATGATTATTTTAGAAATAGAATAATGTTTCCAATATTTAATCTTTCTGGTAAGGTTGTAAGTTTTGGTGGAAGGATTATAGGGAAACAAAAATTTTTAGGATCTGACGGTGAGATTCCAACATATTTAAATGGTCCTCAAAGTGTTGTTTTTAATAAAAGTAGTGTGTTGTATGGATTATATCAAGCAAAAGATTATATTGTTAAAGAAAAAAGTATAATTTTTGTGGAAGGATATATGGATGTGATTGTTCTTTTTCAAGAAGGAATAAAAAATGTTGTTGCGCCGTTAGGTACTGCGTTAACAGAACAACATATAAAAGTTTGTAAAAGATTATTAGATATTTCAAACAGCGAGATATTTTTGATGTTCGATCCTGATGAAGCAGGTGTTGATGCTACAGTAAAGGCTTCATCTGTAGTATTTTCAAATGGTGGATATCCACAGGTTATAATTTTAGATGAAGATATAGATCCTGACGAATATATCTTGAAACATGGTGTAGAAAAATTGAAAAGTTTGATTTTTGTAAAATGTTCAGTTGTAAAGTTTATGGTAAGAAATTATTTAAAAAATAGAAAAATTAACGATGTTGTCAACCTTTCTATAAATGAAAAACTAAGTTTGTTAAAAAAGCTGTTAGAATTAACAGAAAATATATCACAACCAATAATTAAATCAGAGGTTATAAAAGAAATTGCAGAAGAACTAAAGATTGATGAAAGAATTGTGCGTAGTGAACAATTGAAGTTTTATAAAAAACAAACACCAGAATTTATACAAAATATTTTTAAAAATAAACCATATAGTTGCGAGGAAGAATTGTTATGGATATGTGTTCATTATCCTGAAACAATAAATGAAATAGATGAAGAACTGTTTTCTCATAATAAAGAATGTTTTGAAATTTTTAAAAAATTGAAACAAAATTATTCTAAAAACATCAACGATATTTCTTTGATTATAGAAGAACTAACTTCGTCATCAAAAGAATTGTTTTTAAGAATTGTATATGATGAAAAACAAATGACCACTTCGTTAGAAGAAAAAATTAAACTTTTATATGATGAAATATACAGGATGAAATATATGATAAGGTATAGAGAATTAAAACCTTTAATAAATGATATGTTAAATGAAAAAGTAAGTTTTGATCCTGTAATATTTAACGAATTTAAACAAATAGTAGAGATATTAAAACTTGGTAAAAGAAATACATTGTTAAATAATTGAATAAATTTTGTTTTTTAAATTAGGAGGTTGTAAAAAAAGTGAACAAGCAGCAGATTGTTAAAAAATTGATAGAACAATCAAAGAAATACGGATATTTAACGTATGATGATTTAAATAAAACATTTAATGAACATGATATAGATAAAGAAGAGGTTGATAGTTTTATAGAATTGTTAAATGAGGTTGGTGTTAAAGTTATAGAATTAGAGAAACAAAAAAGTTTGTTAAAAGAAGAATCTATTTTTAGTGAAGACATTATTCAAGAAGAACCGATTAGATTGTTTCTAAATGAAATAAACAAAATAGAATCTATAGATAGAAAAACAGAACTTAATATTGCTAAAAATATTCGTATGAATGAAGCAAAACTTCTTTCTGCTGTGTTAAGTTCTCCAATTGCGTTAAGAGAGATTAATAACTGGATGTTATTGCTTAAACGCAATGAAATGACACCTAAAGAATTGATGAAACGAGGAAGAAAATCAAGACGTTCTTTAAGAAAAATGAGAAGAAAACTTGCTACAGTAATTGAATCTGTTAATAATCTATGGAAAAAAATTAAGAAAATTCAAAAAAAACTTGATACTACAGATTTAAAAGAGAAAATAAAACATCAAAAGTCTATAGAAAATCTAAGATCAAAGATTGTAGATAAAATTATTTCTTTAAATCTTAATAGTGAAAAAATTAAAAGGTTAATAAAAAGAACACGAAATATTTTAGAAAAGTTTATTAAGGTCAATGAAGAAGCTAAAAAATATGAAAGGATGTTTTCAACTGATTATGATACATTAATAAAGTTGTACAAAAAAGCGAAAAAAGGAAAGATTTCTTCTACAGAATTTAAACGGACTGTAGGATATAATATTTCTGCTGCAGAGACAATTATAGAAAATTTTAGTCGTGTAATGGAAAAACTTAAAGAAAATGAAAAAGAATTTGATATATCAATAGAAGAAGCAACATCGCTTTATAACCAAATTAACCAACTCGAAAATGTAATTGAAGAAGATAAGATGAAATTGATAAAATCAAATTTAAATTTAGTTGTTACATTTGCAAAAAAATTTTCAATGCTTACTGGAGTAGATGTTAATGATTTAATTCAAGAAGGTGCAACAGGTTTGGCTAAAGCAGTGGAAAAATTTGAGTGGAAAAAAGGATATAAATTTTCAACCTATGCACATTGGTGGATAAGACAAGCAATAAGTAGGTACATGGCAGATTATACCAAAACTATTCGTCTTCCTGTACATATAAGAGAGCTTGTCTCAAAAATGATTAAAATATATAAAAAATTTCAAAATAAATTTGAACGAGATATATCTATTGAAGATTACACAAAGGTGTTAAAAATATCACATAAAAAAATTATTGATACATTAACTGTACTAATGGAGCCAATTTCTTCATATACACCCAAAGGACAAGATGAAGAAACAACTATACAAGATTTTATTCAGTCGTCAGAAAAAGAGATTCCTTTGAATTCTCTTTTACAAAATTATAAAAGAGAAGTGTTAGAAGAAGCAATGCAAATCTTAGATGAGCGAGAACGTAAAATTTTAAAGTTAAGATACGGATTTGATGGTAAAGAATATACTTTAGAAGAGGTTGGTAAAATGTTTAATATAACAAGGGAAAGAGTTAGACAAATAGAAGCAAAGGCTATTCGCAGATTAAGAGATCCACAAATCTTAGGTATGTTAAAAGAAGTATATCCTGTGAAAGATTAAATATCATATTGAAAAAATTTAATAAAATTTTATAAAATATTAAAAGAAATTAAAAAGTGAGAAAGATTGTTAAGATGATAGGTGGTAGTAGGTAGGTGATGGTGGAGAGTAAAAAAGTGAAAAACTGAGAGAGTGAAAAAGTAAGAAAGATGAGATTTCACTACAGATATTTAGTATCTATAAACTTCAAAATTTTAAAAAGTTAAACAGAACTTATTACTTTCGGAGGAGAAGATTAAATGAGAACAAAAAGTGGTGCTTATACAAGAAAAAGAAAAAAAGATTATTTTAAATTAGCAAAGGGATATTATGCAAAACTTGGTTCTGCATATAGACAAGTTAAACAACAAGTTCCAAGGTCACTAAAATTTCAATATCGTGATAGAAGAGATAAAAAAGGTGTTTTCAGAAGATTGTGGATTACGCGTATAAATGCTGCAGTAAGAGAGTTAGGTTTAACTTATAGTAAATTTATTCATCTATTAAAAAAAGCAAACATAGAGTTAGATCGTAAAATTTTAGCATACATAGCTATAGAAGATCCTCAGACATTTAAATATATAGTTGAATATGTTAAAAAATTTAATGAGAGTAAAACACCTATCTATCAGAGTGTATCTTCTTAATTTATCTTTCCTTAAAATATTATGAAATTGTATCCGTATAAAGTTATAATTTTATTTTTTATTATTTTAATTTTTATAGGAACATTACTTCTCATGTTACCAATTTCAACAAAAAATAATATATCTTTGATAGACAGAATTTTTACAGCATCATCTGCAGTTTGTGTTACTGGGTTGACAACTGTTGATATAACTACAAATTATACCTTTTTAGGACAACTTTTTATTTTGTTATTGATACAAATTGGTGCTTTAGGATATATGTTATTAGGAAGTATAATTATAATTTTATTTGGCAGGATAAATCTTATGCAGAAAAAAGTTATAGGTGAATCTCTAAATGTTAGTGATATTGCAGATATGAAACAAATAAGTGTTTTGATTAAAAATGTAATCTTTTTTACTTTTTTGTTTGAATTTTTTGGGTTTATAATTTTGTTTTTAAAGTTTTATATTAAAGAAAATTTTGGGTTATTAAAAAGTTTATGGTATGGAGTTTTTCATGCAGTTAGTGCTTTTTGTAATGCTGGGTTTAGTTTGTTTAGCAATAATTTTGAAAATTATCATTCTGATTTAGTTATAAATTTAGTTATACCTATATTAATAATTTCTGGCGGGTTAGGATTTATAGTTTGGATGGATATTTTGCAAAAAGTTCTTAAGAAAAAAGAAAATTTTTTACTTCATTCAAAAATAGTTTTTCTTATGAGTATAATTTTGAGTTTGGGTGGAAGTGTTTTAATTTTTTTGTTAAATCAAAAAATTTTTAAGTTACAAAATTTATCTTTTAAAACACAGATTCTTGTTAGTTGGTTTCAATCAATAACATCAAGAACTGCAGGATTTAATACATTTCCAATAAGTCAAATGTCAACTTTAACAATTATACTTATTATATTTTTAATGTTTATAGGAGCATCACCAGGTGGTACTGCTGGAGGAATTAAAACAACTACTTTTTTTGTTATTATATCAAGTATTTATAATTATATCATAGGTGAAAAAGAAGTTTCTGCGTTTAAAAGAAGAATAAATATAAATGTTGTATTAAAAAGTTTTTCAATATTTTTTATTTGTTTTTTTTGGGTAATTTTAATCTCATCAGCAATTTTTTTATTAAATAAATTTTCGTTTAAAGAATGTTTTTTTGAAACGGTGTCAGCTTTTGCTACGGTAGGATTGTCTTTGGGTATAACTCAATATGTTGATAATATTAGTAAAATTTTGTTAATAATAACCATGTTAGTAGGAAGAGTTGGAAGTTTAGCTCTTGTATCACTTATATTAACTAAAGAACCAAAAGAAATAAAATATTTAGAAGAACCGATTGCAGTTGGATAAGATAAAGATTTTTAAAAGAGGTGAAAAATATGGGTGAAGAAAAATTAAAAACATTTGTAGTTATAGGGTTAGGAGTTTTTGGCCAATATGTGGTAAAGTTTTTATCTGAATTTAAGAATATAAATATTATTGGTATTGATAAAGATGAGAATAAAGTTGAAGATGTTAAAGAATATTTGAAAATTCCTGTTGTATGCGATGCTTCGGATATGAAACAATTGACAGAAGCTGGAGTAGATGCGAACGAAATAGATGTTGCAATAGTTGCAATTGGTGAAAGTGTTGAATCAAGTATTTATGTAACTTTGTTGTTGAAAGAACTAGGGATTAAAAAAATTGTTGCTCGGGCATTGAATAACCAACATGCAAAAATTTTAGGTAAAATAGGTGTAGATAAAATTGTTTATCCTGAAGCACTTTCTGCAGAACAATTGGTTAAAAATTTGCTTTCGCCACAGATTGTTGATGAATTTAATCTTTCAGAAGAGTATAGTATAGCAGAGGTTGTTGCTCCAAAAGAGTTTTATAACAAGTCGTTACAAAGTTTAGGTGTAAGAACAAAATATAAAGTTACGGTTTTAGGAATAAAAAGAAAAATGCCGGTAATATCAGATACAGGTGAAACAGATTTAAAAGAAGAAATAATATTGCTTCCTTCCCCAGAAGAAAAAATTTCTGAAGGTGATATTTTAATCGTTGCAGGCAGGAATGTTGATATAGAGAGGTTAAGAAAAGTATGAAAAATAAAGAAGAAAGTTCAAAAAATATTCAGGGAGATATTCTTGAACCGGGGAAGTTTTATCTTATAAACAACAGGTATGATGAAGCATTGAAGTTTTTTTTAGATATTCAGAAAAAAATGCCTAATAATGCTGAAGTTTATTATCATTTAGGTTTAATTTACGAAGCTAAGAATGAA
>JBKBRH010000037.1:0-10885 GCA_046292225.1 Endomicrobiia bacterium | reverse complement strand
AATATAGAATCCTATATCAAAAACAATCCAGCAGAAAAAATAGTAAAGTTTGCTTATAAGCTAAATGGCAATTTATGAGAATAAAAAATTATTTTGAGAAAATTATAAGATTAAGAATTCTGTTTTTAGTCTGTAGGTTTGTTATTACTACAATTAATGTTATAATAGGATTTTTTGTATTAAGTATGTTAATAGATAAAATTTTCCCACTGCCTATTATAATATTTCACATTTATTGGTTTATAATTTTAGGAGCAATTTTTATATTTTTTATTAATCTTATTGTAAGAATTGTAGAACTTAAAATAAGACCTTATTATTATGTTAAAGAATCTATAAACAAATATATAAATTTTGAAAACAAAGATGATATAATTAACGCTTTTTTATTGGAACAAAATTTGGTTTCTGATAAGGATTTGAATTTTTCTTTTGAATTAGCGAATGAATTTGTTAAAAAAGTTAAGGGAAAATTGTTAAAAATAAAACCACAAAAAATTATTGAATTTGAAAAAATTTTAAAAGTTTTACCACTTAATTTTGTATTGATTTTTTTAGTTTTTATACTTTATGTATTTCCTCCATATGTAATTAAAGAAAGTATATACAAAATTCTATTTACAAGAAACCCAGAAATATTGGGTATTTTTGTTTCACCTAAAAATATAAAAATTCCATATAAAGAAAGTTGCGAAATAAAAGTTATTATAGATAAAAATTATGAAGTTTACACTCCAACTTTGTTTATAAAAACGAAAAATTATGATAAGTTTGTAAAAATAAATTTCGATTCTAAAGAAAGTTTTTTAAATAGAAAAGTATATAAATACAAAATAAATTCTGTAGAAGAAAAAATATTTTACAAAATAAAATTTCGTGGAGTAAAAACTAAAACTTTTATTATAGAACCAATTCTATATCCTGAAATTTCTGAAATAAAAATTTCTGTGTTTCCGCCAGAATATACGGGAATAAAACCTTATGAAGTAAACAGTTTTAATGCAACAAAATATTTTTATAATACTAATATAAAATTTACAGGAACAACAAATAAAGAAGTAAAAGATGTAAATCTTTTATTTAGTGATGGTAAAAAAATAATACTTTCATTGGATAAAGATAAAACAAATTTTTATGGAGAATTTAAAGTAACTAGAAATACAGAATTATGGTTTGAGATTACTGATGTAGAAAATATGAATAATTTTGAAAGATTAAGATATAAAATAAACATTTTAGAAGACAAACATCCTGAAATCGAACTTGTTTCTCCTCAAAATGAGATTGTAGTAGAGCCAGATGTCAAGATACCACTAGTTTTTTCTTGTAGAGATGATATTTCTTTAAAAAGGGTTGAATTAGAATATTATGTTAATAACAATCTGAACAATAAAATAAAAATAAAAATTAAAGAATATGTTCAAAAGACAAAAGAAGATTTGACAGAATATATTTTTGATTTAAGTAAATTAAAAATTAATTTTGGCGATGTTATAAATTATTATTTGATTGTATATGATAACAATCCTTATAGAAATCAATATAATGTTTCTTTTGTACAAAAAATAGAAATTTTTAGTTATGAAAGACAACATAAGTATATACAGAAACAAATAGAAGAACTTAATAAAAAATCTTTGGATTTGCTATCTAAAGAAATTGAGTTAAAAGAATTTTTTTTAACCAAAACTACTACAACAGTAAATTTTGACGATGATTTACAAAAATTTATTATTTCTCATTTAAAAACAAAAGAAGATTTTGATAATTTGAAAAAAATAATTTCTTCTATTGTAGAAAATATGTCAAAAGATCCATATACTTCGTTTAATACATATATAGAATTTAAAAATATAGAATCTCTAATTAAAGGATTAAAAGAAGAAATTTTTCCACAACTTGTAGATGAGCTAAAAAATAAAAATTTATCTAAAGCAGAAGGACTTCAACAACAAATTATAGATAGTTTAGAAAGGATTACAGAGTTATCACAGGAAATTGTTAAAAAACAAAATATGCAAAATATAGTAGAAATTACTAAAAATGTGAAAAGTTTTAGTGAAGATATTTTTGGCATTTTGAAAAATTCAGGGAAAAATCTTTCTGAAGAAGAAAAAAATAAGATAAAAAACTTGCTTAAAGAAATTGAAGATAAATTAAAAAAAATAAATGATTTGATTAAAAATATGCCACAAAATTTACCAACCGACTTTGTTAACCAAAGAGATATACAAAATTTAGATTTATTTACACCAACAGATTTGATACAAAAAATTATTTCTGCAATAGAACAAAATGATTTTTCTTTAGCGACAATACTAGCTAAGAATTTGTTGTCACAGTTAGATTATATAACTCAGAAATTTTTGCAATCAAGTAATACAATAGTTTCATCTGAAACATCATATTTGAATAAAGAATTACAAGAATTAATTAGTAATTTAGATAAAATTATTTTTGAAGAAGATGAAATATATAAAAATACGAAAAAAATCGAAAATTATAAAATAACAGAAATTTTAAAACAGCAGGAGGCTACAAAGAGTATAATAAAAAATAATATCAATAAAATAAAATATGAAATCAACGATATATTAAACATGGATGAGTTTGATCAATTTCTTAATAAAAATCTATATAAACAAAATTCTTTAAAAATTATAAATAATTTAGATACAATACTTTCAGAAATAGAAAGAAATGTATTTTTAAAAACAGCACAATTAGTTGAGGATAGTAAAGATATTTGGGAAGACAATTTTGAATTAATTAAAGATTTAGATATAGAAAGATATAAAGTTTTTATAGAAAAAACAGAAGGTATAAAAGAAAAAATCGATGAATTATATAAAATTATAAATTTAGAACCCGAAATAAAGTACGAAGATGAAATATTACAACAGAATAAAGAGTTAATAAATAAACAAGAATTTGTAATAAACGAAACAAAAAATTTTAGAGATAAATTAAAATCTTTGGGTAAAAAGAGTTTTATAATATCTTATGAAGATATATTAATTACTAACCAATCTATAAATTCAATGAATAATTCAAAAGAGTTTTTAGAAAGAAAAAATTTTTCTTTTGCACTACAAGAACAAAATTCTGCAATAAATTTATTATTAGAATTAAGAAATAAGTTTAACGATAAACAATCTATGATTAAACAAATGCTTAATTCTTTTAGTAAACCTATGGCAGAAAGAATGCAATATAAATCTTCTGCTGGGAAGTTTGGTATTCTTGAGGGAAGAGTTTTGTTACCTTCTGTGAAAGATTATGAACCACCAAAAGAGTTGAGAGAAGAAATAATAAAATCATTAAGCGAAAAATATCCAAAAGAATTAGAAAATGTCTTACAAAAATATTATCAAGAAATTTTGAGATGAAAAAAAATATAAATTTTATATTTTTTTTGTTAAGTTTTAATTCTTTAGTTTTATGTGAAGTTTATGATCAAAATAGTAAAATAAATTTAATTCTAAATTATTTAGAAGGTGGAAATTTCAACCAAGCAGAAAAAATTATAAATGACGAAAAAGATGATAATTTTAAGACATATTTTTATAGCATATATCATTTATATAAAGGAGATTATGTTTTAGCTGAAGAGTATATAAAAAAAATACAAAATGGTCATAGAAATTATTTCTTTTTTGATTATATTATAAAAATTAACAACATCATAAATACATACGAAGCGCATGAATCTCAACATTTTAAAGTTTTTCTTAAAGGTAGAGATGTTATACTAAAAGATTTCATTTTAGAAAATTTAGAAAAAATTTATGATATATATGGAAAAATATTTAATTATTATCCAGAAGAGAAAATTAGAGTAGAAGTTTATAATACGAAACAGGAATTTTATTTCGCTACAACTTTAGGAGAAGAAATTGTCAAAAAATCAGGTGTTGTTGGTATTTGTAAATTTAACAAAATTATGATTATCTCACCAGAAAATCTACCTTTAGGATATAGATGGATTGACACTTTAGCACATGAGTATATACATTTTATTCTTAATAGAAAAACATCATATAACTATCCTTTATATTTACATGAAGGAACCGCAAGATATTTTGATACAATATATAGATCTTCTTTTCCAATGTGTTTTACTGCTGGGAATTTGAAATTATTAGTTGAAGCTAAGAAAAATAATAAACTTATAAATTTTGATGAGATGAAAGGATCTTTAGTATATCTTGATACTATAGATAAAATAGAATTAGCTTTTGTAGAACTTGCTAGCTTTGTTGAATTTTTGGTTAAAAATTTTGGTATTGAAAAATTTGTTAAATTTATAGAAGAGTATGATTCTAAAAATGAAAAAAAATTATATAAAGAAATTTTTGGTAAAGAATATGAAGAGATTAAACTTTTGTGGATAAAAACAATAGATGAGAAAGAAAAGTATATAACACTATATCCTGGTGCTTTGGCAGATTTAAAAATTAACACTGCAACGGATGAAAGTAGCTTAATAGGTCTTGATTTAGAGAATTATATTAAGTTAGGAGATAAATTTTTAAGTTTGAAAAATTATAAATCTGCATTGTTTCAATATAATAAAGCAAAAGAAATTGAACCTTATAATCCAGTAGTATTAAGTAGGATAGGGAAAATATATTTATTAATGCAAAAGTATGATGAATGTGAAGAAATATTGAAAAAATGTATATTAGTAAATCCTAATTTTGTTACAGCGTATGAAATTTTATTAAAAAATTATTATGAAAAAGGTGATTATGAAAAAGTTTTAGAAGTTTTTAAATCAGTGATTGAAATTAATCCTTTCAACTATGAAATTAGAAAAATAGTTGCAGAAATATATGCAGATTTAGGTAAGACCAAAGAAGCACTAGAGGAATATAAAATAGTAAAAGTTTTACAACCACAAAATAAGGAAGTGGATAGTATTATTAACTCTTTAGAAAATTATTTAAAGATAAAGTATAGAAAATGAATAGAGACATTTATTTAAAAATAAGAAAAGAACAATTTAAAAAAATTGATAATTTAGTAAAAGAAAATTTTTTTGAAGAAAACCTTAATGAGAAACTAATAAGTGAAATTTGGTATAGACAAGAGTTTGATAAAAGAAATTTAGCTACTATAGATGGTAAAAAAATTTTTGTTGTTTCTTCTGGAGAAAGAAACACTTTTATTTATTCAAACTTTAGTAAAGCAAAGATATTGATAGATGGAAAAGAATATATTTTAGATGTAGAAGTTAATAAGAATCGTTCTGATTGGTTTAAACATAAGCACAATGTTAGTTTAGAAAATAATAAAGGGATCTTACATATTTTTTATAACTTTGATACAAAAAGATTAATCGAAGCTAAAACAATTTTTGAACTATGTTTAAAAGACCGTATTAATTTTGAAAATTTATATTTATTTGAAGATTTGAAAGAAACAAAATTTAAAGAATTGGGTTTATGTGGTGATAAATTGTCAAACAAAGATTATGAATATTTAGAAAGTTTGATAATTTCTGCAGCGGAAGCAAGAGTGTTTTTAAAATCTGAAAAATTTTTTAGATGGTTTATTAGTAAACAGCAAGAAGAACAGTTACTTTATGAACAGGTTTGCGAAGTTCATGGTTTTGTTAACAACAGAGATAATTTTTTATTGTTAGCACATTTAGTGCCAATAAAAAAAATTAGAAAATTAGTTAGAGAATATTCTAAAATTAAGCATAGTGAAATAATAGAAAGTATATTTTTTGGTGTAGGTGGTTTTTATTCTGATTTAAATGATAAAAATATAGTTGATGATTATATATTAAAATTATACAATTTTTGGGAAAATAAGATTAAGAGATTTTTTAGCAAAACATTATCAAAAGATAAATGGAAATTTTATAAAACACGACCAGTTAATTATCCTTATAGAAGAATCTCTGCTTTAAGTAAAACATTGGCAAATTTTTTAGAATTTAAAATTAATAATTTTTTAACTAATTTATTAGAAAATTTTTCTGCCAAAGAAATTCTTTCCCATTTAAATAATATTTTTTACCAACCTGCTGAAGGATATTTTTCAAAAAAGTGTAGTTTCACAAGTAGAGAATTTTATAAACCCGTAGTACTGTTTGGTAAAGAAAAAGTTTCTGTTTTAATAATTAATGTTATAATACCATATTTTATTTATTATTCAAGAAAGAAAAAAGATGAAAATCTTTATTCAAAAGCTTTGGAGATATTTAAAAACATAAAATCAGTAGAAAAGAATAATATAGTTATCAAATTTTCAAAAAATTTGATAAAAAGTAAAGAGCATAGAAGATATTTTTTATCAAAACCAATTTTTGTCCAAGGATTGTTACAAATTTATAAAGATTTTTGTGAACCAATTAATAATAGATGTGGAGATTGTTGTCTGCCAAAAATTATAAAAAAAGATTATATTATTAATAACGACTTTAATAGATTGGACTTTATAGAATTGTGAAAAAAATATTACTAGAAAAAGTATTAAAATTATTAGAAGGTAATGATTTGTATAAATATGTTTATGTAATCTTACAATTTCTAATTAACAATAATTACAATTTTTATTTTGTAGGAGGAAGTTTAAGAGATCTTATTCTTTCAATTTTGTATAATAAAAAATTTTTACCACAAGATATAGACATTGTTGTTGAGACAAAAGATTATTTTGGTTTAGTAGAAAAAATTAAAAATTTATACTTCAAAAATGAGGATGTAGAATTTATAACACATCCAGAATTTTTTACTTTCAGCATTATTGTATTGCAACAGTGTAAAAGGTTAAGAATAGATTTATCTTTGCCAAGGAAAGAAAAATACAAATTTTCAGGTGCGTTACCAGAAGTAGATTTCGGAAGTATAGAAGAAGATCTGTTTAGAAGAGATTTTACAATAAATTCTATAGCATTAAGATATAATAATGAGAAAAAAGAATATTATTTTTTCGACCCATATTATGGAATCAAAGATTTATTTAATAAAAAGATAAGAATTTTGCATAATAATAGTTTTATAGATGATCCTACACGAATAATTAGAGCTATAAGGTTTGCTAGCAGCTTAAATTTTAAAATTGAAAAAAATACTGAAAATTTGTTAATAGAAGCTGTCAATAGTAGTCTATTAAACAATATTTCAAAAGTAAGATTGCATAATGAATTTTTATATATTTTAAAAAAAGGGCAAAACTTATCTCAAGTTAGTAAAAATTTTTTAAAATATAATATAGTAGATTATTACAAAGAGATAACAGATATAATAAGTGTTTTTATTAAACAAAGTAAAAAAATTGAACTACAACAAATAAAAAATAATTGGGATATAAAATTTTATATTAGACTTTTTTATCTTATAGAAACAACTTTAGCAAATATGAAGTTATTTTATAGAGAATATTTAAAAAAAACTAAAGATATAATGGTTAGATTAGGTATTAATAAAAAAGATAGAAAAGATATTTATTATGCAGTGGAAATTTTTTATAAAAAAAACAAAGTTTTAACCTACAAAAAATTACCTTTATGGATAAAATATTACTCTAAAATTTTTAATAAACCCTTCAATTAATATTAAAATTTTTGAAAAATCAATTATAGTTGTATTATTTGATTTTTATGTAAAGATTTTTTAAATTTTTGTTTTCGTCATAAAAAATACAAAAATCAACAAAATGTAAAAATTTTTATTATTTAGTTGACAAATTGCATTTTTGTGTATATTTATACTAATTGTAATTGGCAGGGGCGATAAGAAGGTTAAGATAGTTTAATGGTTAAATTAATTTCCTTCACACGATAAAGGCAAACCCTGAGTAATCAGGGGGCGCAAAGCTATAGGGTCCCTGAAATATTGGGACAGCCAGCTGCCGAAGGAAGGAAAATGAAAGTAGAAAAAATTTTTTTCACTTTCAAAAAAACATTTTACAAAAATTTTACATATGTTTTCCTTATCTCAGTTTTTAGTATAATACTTATAAATAATTTTTTGTTATCACAACATACCATACAAAACTTGTCTAACAACGATTTAAAATTTGATAAAAATCTTTACAACACCTCCAATTTTTATTCTGAAGAAAGTTTTATAGTTAATTTCCCTAATCCGTTTAGTGATCTCACTTATATCTATGTTAGATTACCTAAAAAAGATGACTGTGTAATAAAAATATACAATTTATTTGGTAATTTGATTAAAGAATTTAATCTTTCTGGCGAAGATAAATATATATTGGTTTGGGATGGGAGAAATTTTAATTCTGAAAAAGTATCCAGAGGTGGGTATATTTGTGTTTTACAATATAATGGCAAAAAAATTATAAGAAAAATAGGTTATCTAAGATGAAGTTATACAACAATAATATCTTTTTTGATTTTGAATTTAAAATAAAAGTATGTGTTGTTATTATTTTGTTTTTATTTAATAATATTTTACAATCTTCTTACACAGGAGGACAACCTGCTGAATTTTTACAATTTGGTGCTTCAGCAAAAGGTATGGCTATGAAAGCATTTTTTTCTATTTCAGATGATGCTTCTGCAGTATATTATAATCCAGCAGGACTTGTTCAGTGTGATAGAAAAGAAATTTTAGCATTGCATACTGAACTTTTCCCTAATACTCAAACAATTTATGATTTTATAGGTTTTGTTTATCCTACAATAAAATACGGTGTGTTTTCTTTAGGAATTACACAGTTGTTATCTACTGGATTTGAAAAAATTGAAATAGAATACGATCTTTCTTCACAAGATATTGTCAGAATAGAAAACAAAGGAACTTTTGATGATAGACAAATTGCTATTTTGTTAGGTTATGCTAAAGAAGTTGTTGAACATATAAATTTAGGTGTTGGATTTAAATATATTTCTAGAAAATTAGATATTTATTCTGATACGATGATAGGAGCTGATATTTATATATTAATTATTGGTTTAAATTCAAGATTGCCAAAACTTAATATTGCTTTTGGGATAAAAAATTTAATTTCTGCTAAAATTGATACTGAGGATAGTTTACCTATAATATTTAAATTAGGTAGTTCATATAAGTTTATAAGAGACAGATTAATTTTGGGTTTTGATATTGAACAAAATATAAATTCAGAATTGAAATGGATGCTGGGGACAGAATATTGGTTGTTAGAATTTTTTGCTTTAAGATTAGGATTTGAAGGTTTGAGTTATTTTAAAGAAACAACTGCGGGATTGGGATTTAAATATAAAGATTATCGTGTAGATTATTCTTTTGCTTATCACGAATTAGGTTTTTCTCATAGAATTTCTGCAGATATAAAATGGGGAAAGTCTGTAAAGTTTGACCGAGAAGAAGAAGTGAAAAGATTGGTTAATGAGACAATTGCTTTGTATACTGCAGGAAAATTTATGGAAGCTGCAAAAAGAGCTGAAACAGCATATCAATTAGATCCTAATAAAAAAGATGTTAAAAAAATGCTTGATAATTTACTTTTGATAACAGCATATATTCGTTCCGCAACAGAAGATACTGAAGAACATCAAGGAATAAGAAGAGCAGTTTTATCTTTGATGGAGAACGATCTTGCTGGAACAGTTAATGCTTTAAGATATGCCTATTATAAGAATCCTAATAATAAACCATTACATCAACTATTAAACCGTATGGAACAGATTGCTGGTATGCCTTTAACTGAAGCATATAGAGAAGAAATTGCTGGTTGGTCTATAATAGATAAGAAAATCTATGAAGCAAGAGAAGATGTTTTAAATGGTAGGTATACTGACGCTATAAGAAAATGTCAGGAAATACTTAATTTAGAGCCAAAAAATACAACTGCACTTGAAATTATGGGTTCTGCGTTCTTTATGATGAATGAAATAGATAAAGCACGAGCTGTTTGGAAAAAAGTTTTAGAATTAGATCCAACAAACAAAGTTATACAACAATTTTTACAAGAATTAGAATAATTTTTAGGAGGTAAGATATGAATATGTTGAAAATAAAAATAAATTTTAATATAAAAAACTTTATGCTACGATGGATAAATAAAGTTTTAATTTTAATTATTCTTGCCACATCTTTATATTCACAAACAGTAATCCAACAAATTCCTGCAGATCAACAAATAACTCCTGCAATGTTGCTTGAATATGAAACAAAATTAGAACAACAAAGAACAGAATATGTGCAAAAAAATATTCTTGATAAAATTTTTGGTCCTAATAAGTCTACAGTAATGATAGATATTACTTTAGGATTGAGAACAACTACTACACGGCAACAAGCTTCTGCAAAAAAACTTGATGCTAAAAGAAAATTGGGAGAAACAGAATATCTGCTACCTGGAATACCAAAACCTGGTTCTATTGCAGAATCAGCTGTTCCTGCAGAAGCAAAAGGTGAAGCATCTGGTACTGAAGTTGTTGGGGTCAACACAGAAATAGTAATACAAAAACAAACCATTACTGTAATATATGATGAAAAAATTAAAGATGATAAAGTAGAAATGGCTAGAGATGCCATTGCAGCAGCTTTAGATATAAGAAGAAAAGAGACGATAATATTTAAAAAAGCAAAATTTACTGCAACCATTTGGAACAAATTTTTTGAAAATATTTTGTTACCCAAGTATCTTATACCTTTGATAATAACTTTGTTGTTGTTAATGTTTTTATTCGGTCCTGTGGCAGATTTTTTAAGAAATTACATCAGGATGTTAAGAGAAAGATCACCAACTGAAATTTCTATAGACTCTAAACTTGCTAAAGAAGGAGAGACACCAGCTGAAGAACTAACAGGGGTAGGTGGCAGAGGTGGTGGAGGTGTCTCTGCAGGTTTAACAGAATTAGAATCTTCAGAAAAAGAGAAAACTGAAAAAGAAGAAAAATATATACCATTTAGTTATATAG
>JBKBRH010000036.1:0-11226 GCA_046292225.1 Endomicrobiia bacterium | reverse complement strand
AAAATTAAAGAAGAAGAGAATATTATCTTGCAATATAACAAACTTATAAAATTACTTGAAAAAAATGTTAAAGAAGGAAAAATAGATGAAGTAGAAAATATTAGTAAAAAAATATTAGAAATCTTCCCTAAAGATGTTATTGCAAAATTTTATTTAGCTAATATATATTATACACATAATAGAAATGAAGACGCAGTAAAATTGTATCAAGAGGTTATTTTATCTCAGCCTGATAATCTCAACGCAAGATATAACCTTGCATTGGCTTTGATAAAGTTACAACAGTATTCGCAAGCAGAAAAACAACTTGAATATATTTTGTCCAAAGAACCTAATAATCAAATTATTAAACAGCAAATCCAACAGTTAAAAGAATTTAATAATTTTTAGCGATCATTGAAATGTTAATTCTTATTTTGTATAATTTATCTAAGTAGTGAAAGATTAGGTTGTTGGCTTAATCTTACCACTGCTATATCTTTAAAAAAGGAGGTAAAATTTTTGTGGCAAAAGGTAAAGTAAAGTGGTTCAATGAAAGGAAAGGTTTTGGGTTTATAAGTTGTGATGATGGTTCTGGTGATGTGTTTGTACATTTTTCTGGTATCCAACAGAAAGGGTTCAAAACTTTAAGAGAAGGTGATGAAGTAGAATTTGAAGTAACGAATACAGAAAAAGGGCCCAAAGCAATTAATGTAAAACGTTTAGGGAAAATGTAAAATTTTTAAACTTTGTGTTGTAATCAGTTATGAAAACTATATTAGTTGTATCTTAAATTGAAATTTTAAGAATACAACTAATTTTTTTACACAAAGTTGTATCAAGTTTTCCCATAGAGTAAGATTTTTTGATAGTTAGTCAATAAATCTTACTTAAAATTTTTTTCTTTTCCTAAAGTTAAACTTTTCTTTTGAAAAATTTTAAAAATTTCTTTTTCTATTGCAATTTCTATAGTTATTTTATACTATTTAACTTTCAAATTTTTGAAAAAATATTTGATGAATCTTGCTAAAAATTTTTAAAATATAATACCCTAAAAAAATTATGCTAAAATTTATATTGTCAAAAATTTTTGGTTCACAAAATCAAAGATACTTAAATTCGTTAAAACCTATCGTTGAAGAAATTAATTCTTATGAAGAAAGTTTTTCCAAACTTACCAATGAACAATTAAAAAATAAAACTGAAGAATTTAAATCTCGTATTGAAAATGGTGAAACACTTGATGATATCTTACCTGAAGCATTTGCTTTAGTAAGAGAAGCTTCTAAACGAACTATAAAATTGAGACATTTTGATGTACAACTTATTGGTGGGGTTGTTTTACATCAAGGTAAAATTGCTGAAATGAAAACAGGTGAAGGTAAAACACTTGTTGCAACACTTGCTGCTTATTTAAACGCTTTAGAAGGCAAAGGTGTACATATTGTAACTGTTAATGATTATCTTGCAAAAAGAGACAGGTACTGGATGGGACCAATATACGAACTTTTGGGTTTAACTGTTGGATATATAGAGCATGATATGCAACAACAAGAAAGAAAAAAAATGTATAGCTGTGATATTACTTATGTTACAAACAACGAGTTAGGTTTTGATTATTTACGAGACAATATGGTTTTGACAAAAGATGATAAAGTTTTACGAGGGTTAAATTATGCTATTGTTGACGAAGTTGATTCTATTTTAATAGATGAAGCAAGAACACCACTTATTATTTCTGGTCCTGCAGAAGAATCTACTGAGAAATACTATGTTGCAAACCGTCTTGTTCCAAGATTGAATGTTAAAATTATCACAGAAGATGAAGAAATTGAAGCAAAGTATAAAGGTATTGATATTTACAAAGGCTACGATGCTGTCGTAGATGAAAAAAATCATACTGTTGTATTAACAGATTCAGGAATACAAAAATGTGAAAGGTTGCTAAATATATCTAATCTTTATGACGATATTGCAGGCGATTGGGTACATATTATCACACAAGCAATACGTGCTCATAAATTGTTTCACAGAGATGTTCATTATGTTGTAAAAGATGGTGAAATAATTATTGTTGACGAATTTACAGGAAGACTTATGCCAGGTAGAAGATGGTCTGACGGTCTTCACCAAGCAGTTGAAGCAAAAGAAAATCTTCCTATAAGAGAAGAAAATCAAACTTTAGCAACAATTACTTTTCAAAATTTGTTTAGAATGTATAAAAAACTTGCTGGTATGACAGGTACTGCAATAACCTCAGCAGAAGAATTCTTTGGTGTTTATAAACTTGAGGTTGTATGTATTCCAACTAACAAACCAATGATTCGTGTTGACCATTCAGATGTTATATTCAGAACTGAGAAAGAAAAATGGACTGCTATAGTAAATGATATTGAAGAAAAATATCGTAAAGGACAACCAGTGCTTGTAGGTACAAGGTCTATTGAAAAAAATGAATTTTTATCTTCACTACTGCGTAGGCGTGGTATACCTCACCAAGTATTAAATGCGAAACATCACGAACGTGAGGCACAAATTATTGCCCAAGCAGGAAAACTTAAAACAGTAACTGTTGCAACAAATATGGCAGGACGTGGTGTAGACATTATCTTAGGTGGTAAACCTGACCCACAAAATCAACCTAATTTGTTATGTACAGATCCTAATTGTAAAGTAGAATTCTTACACAATAGAGAATATCACGAAGTTGTAAAACTTGGCGGACTTTATGTTTTGGGTACAGAACGGCATGAAGCACGACGTATTGATGACCAACTTCGTGGAAGAAGTGGTCGTCAAGGCGACCCTGGCGAGTCAAGATTTTATGTTTCTTTAGAAGACGAACTTATGCGTCTTTTTGGCGGGTTAAAAATGTCAAATATTATGCAAAGATTAGGTATGAAAGAAGGTGAAAATATTCAACATCCGTGGATTACAAAATCTATAGAACGGGCACAAAAACGTGTTGAAAGTATGAATTATGATATAAGAAAACAACTTCTTGAATATGACGATGTGATGAATAAACAACGAGAATCTGTCTATTCTTTAAGAGATAAGATTCTTGAAGGAGAAGATTTAACTGAAAGAATTATAGCAATGATTGAAGAATCAGTAGAAGAAAAAATTGAACTTTACTGCAACACAAAATATCCAGAAGAATGGAACTTTACAGCAATAAATTTGTGGTTAAACCGTGTTTTTAATATACAACTTAACTTCAAAGAAGAAGAAATACAGAAACTTACTAAAGATGAGTTCAAAAGACAGCTTTTAGATTTAGTTTTAGAAAAGTATCACAGACGAGAACAAGAACTTACAAAAGAAATTTTTTCTGATATGCAAAGAGTTGTGCTTTTACATATGATAGATTCTGCCTGGAGAGAACATCTTTACGAACTTGACCATCTAAAAAGGTCAGTAGGACTTCGTGCTTATGGACAAAAAGATCCGCTTGTAGAATATAAAAAAGAAAGTTTTATTTTGTTTTCTAATATGCAAAACAGAATAAGAGAACAAACTGTCGAATATATATTTAAATTACAGCCTTTGATAGCTAAAATATCACAACAAAAAACACAAAGTTTGTCTTATGAAAGAAATGTTGTAAATTCTAATGTTTCTCAACAAAGACCTGTTTCTTCAGAAAAGTTGTTTGGTAAAAAACAAGTGGCGACATCTTTTGTTGATAAAAAACAAAAAATAAAAATAGGCCGTAACGATCCTTGTCCTTGTGGCAGCGGTAAAAAATATAAAAAATGTTGTGGAAGAAATTTTTAAACTTCTTTTTTGTTATTAATTAGATTTATGTCTTACATTTTTTCTATCCTTTCTGGGATTTTATATTTCTTATCTTTTCCAAAATTTAATTTTTCATTTTTAATTTGGATTTGTTTTTTACCTTTGTTTTATTTGTTTCTTGATATAAAATTTAATTCTCACACATTAAGTAAAAAAATACAACTTAAAAAAGTTATATTATATTCTTTAATTAGTGCTTTTGTGGGCAATGTTGGTATTTTATATTGGATAGTGCCAACTTTCAAATTTGCTGGTGAGAATATTTTTTGGGGTGTTATTTCATGTTTTCTTCTTTCTTTATACTGTAGTATATACTTTGTGATTTTTAGTTTATATTTTTATATTTTTTATAATGAAAAAAACAGGTTTATTTTTTTAATTTCTTCATCTATTTTTTGGCTACTACTTGAATACATACGTAGTGATTTTTTAAGCGGATTTCCATGGATGTTGTTAGGATATTCACAATATAAAAATTTAAAAATTATACAAATTGCAGAATTTTTTGGTGTTTATGGAATAAGTTTTGTAATAATTTTTTTCAACTTATGTTTAGCAACAACAATTTTTGAAATTTTGAAATTTAAAAAATACAAGAGTTTTAAATATTTTTGTTTATCAATTTTGGTTTTGACATTTTTTGTTATATTTGGCAGTTTGAGAATAAAAAAAATAAATCGTTTAATAAATAATAGCAATAATAAAATTACTGTTGTTATCTTGCAAGGTAATATTGATCAATATAAAAAATGGGATAAACAATATATTCAAGAAATTGTGGACAAATACACACAGATGGTGATTAGTTCTTATAAAGAAATATTAAATAATCGTAAAAATTTTTCTAATTTAGTTTTATACATTTGGCCTGAAAGTTCGCTTCCAGGATATTTTTTTGAAGAAGAAAAAATTTTTAGTTGGGTTAAAGATTTGGTTTCTTTAACAAATAAAGATTTAGTTTCTTATCATCTTTTAGGTACACCAAGGTTAGGAATAAAAAATGAATATTATAACTGTGCTATTTTGGTATCTTTTAAAGAACAAGAATTTAAAGTAGAAAATATTTATAATAAAATTCATCTAGTACCTTTTGGAGAATTTGTCCCTTTTAGAAACATCTTAGGAAGATTTATAAATGTAATAAACGAACTTGGCGAGTTTTCTAAAGGAGAAAATTATACTATATTTGAGATAAATCCTTCAGTTAAGTTTTCAGTTATCATTTGTTATGAAAGTATTTTTTCAGAACTTACAAGTAAGTTTGTAAAAAAAACAGCAAATTTTTTAGTAAACATTACTAATGATGCATGGTTTTTAAAAACATCTGCGCCATACCAACATTTTAGTTTCAACATTTTGCGTGCTGTAGAAAACAGGGTGTATCTGTTTCGTAGTGCTAACACTGGAATTTCTGCAGTAATATCTCCTACAGGAGAAATTTTAAAACAAACAAAATTGTTTACAGATGAGAAAATAATTTTTAATACAAATTTGTGGCATAAAAAAACTTTTTATACAAAATATAATAGTTATTTAAAGTTGATATCTGTTATAATTTTTGTTATATTAAATATAATTTTATTAAAAAAAACTTATGGCAATTTTTTTAAAAAATAAAATTAGATTTAAACAAAACAAACAATCAAAATAAAATATAAGGAGTCAAAAAAATGCCTATAATAAAAATAGAGATGTGGGAAGGAAGAGATAAAGATACAAAAAAGAAACTTGTAGAAAAACTTACACAAACAGTTTGCGAAGTTTTAAACTGTCCTAAAAATTTAGTAACAATTGTAATCTATGATATTCCTAAGTATAATTGGGGTCTTGAAGGAGAACTTGCATCTGAAAAGTTTAAATAATTAATATTTACTAAAGTGAATGACAAAAAATATATAAGATATTGTTTTGAACTTGCAAAGAAGTCTTTAGGTAAAACTTCGCCTAATCCTATTGTTGGCGCTGTGATAGTTTATAAAAACAAAATTATTGCTGAAGGATACCATACTGAATATGGTAAACCTCATGCTGAAGTTGAAGCAATAAATGATGCTATAAAAAAAGGATATAAAAATTTGCTACCTAAATCTACGCTATATGTTAATTTAGAACCATGTTGTCATTGGGGAAAAACACCTCCTTGTGTTAACAAAATCATAGATGTTGGAATTAAAAAAGTTGTTTGTTCTATGTACGATCCTAATCCAAAAGTTAACAGTAAAGGAATTGAGATTTTAGAAAAAAATGATGTAAAATGTAAAGTTGGTGTGCTTGAAGACGAAGCTAAAGAATTAAATAAATTTTATATAAAATGGATCACTAAAAAATTGCCATATGTAACTATAAAATCAGCGATAACTTTTGATGGTAAAATTGCAACTGTTTTAGGAGAATCAAAATGGATAAGTTCTAAACAATCACGAAACTATGTTTATAAACTTAGAAGTATTTATGATGCTGTCTTAGTAGGTATAAATACTGTTTTAAAAGACAATCCTAAGTTAACTACACATAATTTTGGCAGAAATCCTCAAAGAGTTGTAGTTGGAGATATTACAAAATTTTTTAACATATATAATAAGTACAATGTTTTCAAAGATGATAATAAAACAATTTTTTTTACTCCACAGAGTAAATTAACTAAAATAATAGTTAAAAAATTTAATAATGTAGAAGTTGTTGAATTTAAAGAAAAAAAAATTTTGTTTAAAAAAATTTTGTCTTATCTTGCACAAAAAGGTATAAGTTCTGTTTTAGTTGAAGGTGGTGGTGAAACAAATTGGAATTTGATCAATGAAAATCTTGTTGACGATTTTATATTAATTGTTGCAGGGAAAATTTTTGGTGGAAGGGACGCTAAAACTTGGGTTGAAGGTGCGGGTGTGAAATTGCCACATCAAGCTTATAGAATAAAATTTTTAAATATTGAACATATAGGAGAAGATTTTATAATTAACGCAAAGATGGTTAAATAAAGTTTAAATTATGTTTACAGGAATAATAGAAGATATAGGTAAAATTGTAGAAATCAAAAATAATTTTATATTTTTTGAAACTAAACTTGATGATTTGAATATAAAAGATAGTATTGCAGTAAACGGTGTGTGTTTGACAATTATAGAGGTTAAAAAATATAAAGAAAAATATATCTACAAAGTAGAAGTTTCAAAAGAAACTTTAAACAGGACAAATTTAAAATTTTTAAAATTAAACTCTTTAGTAAATCTTGAACGAGCAATAAAATTAAACAGTCGTCTTTCAGGACATATACTTACAGGACATATAGATACTACAATAAATATAGCAAAAATTTTAGATGAAGAATTTGTTTTTTCTTTACCATATGAGTATGAAAGATATGTAGTAGAGAAAGGTTCTTTAGCAATTGATGGTATAAGTTTAACAGTAGCAAAAAAGTTTAAAGATAAATTTTCTGTAATAATTTTGCCATATACTTTAGAAAATACAAATTTGAAAACAAGAAAAGTTGGCGATTGTTTAAATCTTGAAGTTGATATTTTAGCAAAATATTTAGAATCAATTTTTAATAAAAAAGATAACAAATTAGATTTTGAATTTTTAAAAAAACATGGGTTTGTGTAAAATATGAAAGAAAAAATTTTTGCTACGATTCCACAAGCAATAAAAGATCTTAAAAAAGGAAAGCCAATAATAGTAGTTGATGACCCTGATAGAGAAAACGAAGGCGATGTTGTAATTCCTGCAGAAAAATCTACTGCTTACTGGATAAATTTTATGGCAAAATATGCAAGAGGACTTATCTGTGTGGCACTTCCTGAAGAAAGGTTAAAAAAATTAAAAATTTATCCTATGGTAGAAGAACAAGATTTACCTCACGAAGCAAGGTTTACAGTTTCAGTAGATGCAAAAGACGGAATTACAACAGGCATTTCTGCGCATGATCGTGCAAAAACAATTAAAAAACTTATAGATCCGCAATCTAAACCACAAGATTTTGTTCGTCCGGGACATGTGTTCCCGTTGATTTATAGAGAAGGTGGGGTGTTAGTTCGTGCTGGACATACTGAAGCGTCAGTAGATTTAGCAAAACTTGCTGGGTTTTATCCTGCAGGAGTAATCTGTGAAATTATGAATGAAGATGGTACAATGGCAAGGTTGCCTGAACTTATAAAGTTTGCTAAAAAACATAAATTAAAAATTATAACAATTGCTGATTTAATAAAATATCTTAGGTTAACAGAAAAATTTGTTAAAAAAATTCTTACTACAAAACTTCCTACAAAATATGGAAATTTTAAGTTGGTTGTATATCAGGATAAAATAACAAAAGAACATCATATAGTTTTGCTAAGTGGTAAAATTAATTTTAAAAAACCAGTTCTTGTGAGGGTACATTCGTCTTGTCTTACGGGAGATATTTTAGGATCGTTAAGATGTGATTGTGGATTACAACTTGAAAAATCGCTTGAGGTTATAGGTAAAGAAGGTGGTGTGTTGTTATATCTTCATCAAGAAGGTAGAGGTATTGGATTACTTAACAAACTTAAAGCTTATAAACTACAAGATAAAGGATATGATACTGTTGATGCGAATTTGAGGTTAGGATTTCCTGCAGATCTAAGAGATTATGGTATAGGAGCACAGATTCTTGCAGATTTAGGTATAAAAAAAATTAAATTGTTAACTAACAATCCTAAGAAAATAATTGGTCTTGAAGGATATGGAATAGAAATTGTTGAACGTGTCCCTATTGAAATTATACCTAAAAGTAAATATATGGAAAAATATTTGTTAGCAAAAAAGTATAGATTAGGCCATTGGTTGAAACATATTTAATTTCAAGAATAAAAAATCTTTGCTTGAAAATAAAATTTTAATTTTATAAAAATAAAAAAATTTTGTAGTATTTTAGGAGGTATACATGCCACAATTTCCAACACTTGAAGAACGTGTTGCTTTTTTAGAAGGAGAACTTGACGGGTTAAGAAAAACAATTGAAAGGGTTGAAGCAAGAGTAGATCATTTGGAAATAACAATGAACCAACGGTTTAATCAATTAGAAGAAAGAATTAACGGGCTTGAACAAAAGTTTGAAAAACGCTTTGAATCAATTGAAAAACGCTTTGAATCTGTTGAAAAACGCTTTGAATCAATTGAAAAACGGTTTGAATCTGTTGAAAGAAAGTTTGAATCTGTTGATATGAAATTCGAATCAATTGAAAGAAAATTTGAATATTTAGAAACAAAGATAAACAATATTTTTGTCTTCTTAGGCATAGGATTTTCTGTTTTAGTTGCTATTATAACTATTTTTAAGTTTATATAATAAACGCCCGGATGGCGGAACTGGCAGACGCACGGGACTTAAAATCCCGGGACCCTTTTAAGCGGTCGTGAGGGTTCAACTCCCTCTCCGGGCATTGATAAAAAAGGTTTTTTCATAAATAAAAAATTTCTAGGACACAAGAATTGTAGTGCGAGCCTTTATCCTTGCTAAATTAAGCGACACTAAATGTTCGCACTACAGTAGGTGACAGGTGAAAGTAGGTAGATGGGAAGTGAGAGAGAAAAAAAGTAAGAAAGGAATGTCATCCTGAGCGAAGTGAAGGAACTCTTCATCCTGAGCCGAAGCCCTGAGCCGAAGCCCTGAGCGTAGCGAAGGGACAGCGAAGGGGCAGCGAAGGATCTCGCCTTTGAGATTCTTCGTCTTCGCCTCAGAATGACAAACGGAGACAAGAAGTAAGAAAGTTATAGAGTGAAAAAGTCTACATTTTATAAAAATTTCAGATTATATATGGGACTTAAGTCCAATATACCAAGGCTTCACTGAGTTTAAGGTGAGAGTTCTGTCTTTGACAACACTGTTATATCGTAAGCAATAGGGGAAGCTGAGGTTAAGAATCAATTATTAAAATTTCAAACGATAAAAATAATTTTCTGACTAGCATATAAAAAAATTTATAAATGAAAAATCTTACAAGTTTAGTAGGATTAATTTTTCTTATCTTTATAGCTTATCTTTTGTCAGAAAATAAGAAGAAAATTTCTTTTAAAACAATTTTTTGGGGAACTTTTCTACAAATCATATTAGGTATTATAGTATTAAGAACTTCTATAGGAAGATGGTTTTTTGAACTTTTTAACAAATTTTTTATTTTAATTGTAAGCTTTTCAGAAAAAGGTGCAGAATTTATTTTTGGCGAATTAGTTTCCAACACTGAAAAGTTTGGTTATATTTTTGCATTCAAAGTTTTACCTACGATAATATTTTTTTCTTCTTTTATATCAATCTTATATTATTTTGGTATAATGCAGATTATAGTAGAATTTTTTGCAAGAATTATGGTAAAAACTATGGGTGTTTCAGGAGCAGAAAGTTTATGTTGTTCTGCAAACATTTTCGTAGGACAAACAGAAGCGCCGTTGTTAGTGCGTCCTTATATAAATGATATGACAAGATCAGAATTGCTTGCAGTGATGACTGGTGGTATGGCGACTATTGCAGGTGGTGTAATGGCTGCATATGTGAGTTTGTTAAAAAATTATATCCCAGATATAGCAGGACATTTAATGACAGCATCAGTAATGTCAGCACCAGCTGCTTTAGTTTTTGCAAAAATTTTATTCCCAGAAACAGAAGAACCTAAAACTTTAGGCCATGTAAAAATTAAATATGAAAAAATCGATGTTAATATTTTAGACGCTATAACCAATGGAACAAAAGTTGGGTTAAATCTTGCAGTAAATGTTGGTGCAATGCTTATAAGTTTTATGGCGTTGTTATATTTTGCAAACTATATTTTAAATTTTTTAGGTAATTTATTACCTTTTGGATTTACAAAAAATTTGTCTTTTGATAAAATTTTTGGTTTAATTTTTTCTCCGGTATCGTTTTTGTTAGGAGTTGACATCAAAGATATTTTTATAGCAGGAAATCTTATAGGACAAAAAACATTTTTTAACGAATTTGTAGCTTATGCAAATTGGGCAAAAATGTATATTGAAAATCCTAATGTTGTTTCTTACAGAACTGCAGTTATACTTTCCTACGCATTGTGCGGATTTTCTAATTTTTTATCCATAGGTATACAGATAGGTGGTATAGGTTCTATTGCTCCACAAAAAAAGTCAGAACTTGCAAGGTTAGGTATTTATGCTCTTTTAGCAAGTACTTTAGCATGTTTACAAACTGCTACAGTTGCAGGTTTTATTTTGACAAAATAAATATGACAGATAAAAAGTGAAAAAGTGAGAAAGTGAAAAAGATAAAGATGGGTGATAGGCGAAAGCAGGTAGGTGGAAAGTGAAAGAGAGAAAAAGTAAGAAAGTAATGTCATCCTGAACGCAGTGAAGGATCTCGCCTTTGAGATTCTTCGTCTTCGCCTCAGAATGACACAAAAAGTGTCTTAGAATGACAAACAGAGACTAGAAGTAAGAAAGTGAAAAAGATAAAGATGGGTGATA
>JBKBRH010000035.1:0-11253 GCA_046292225.1 Endomicrobiia bacterium | reverse complement strand
GAGGTAAAGGTGGAGCCATAGCTGCACCTATAGCAAAAGAAATTTTTACTGCTTATATAAAAAAGAAAAATTTAAATATTGATACTAAACAAAAAATTTTAAAAGAAATCCAAGAATATGGAGACTAAAAATTTTATTGTTTTATCAAAATCTAACAAAGAAGAAAATTTAATTAAAAAAATTATCTTATCATCCAACTGGAAACTAATTTCTTCTTCAATATTACTTTCTTTATTTGGTCTTTTAATGATATGGTCTGCAACATTTTACAGCAACACACAAATTTATGTTACAAAACAAATGATAGCATTGGTAATAGGAATTGTTTTACTTATTATTTTTTCAATAATAAATTATCAATTATTTGAACCATATTTTCTATATTTATATTTTTTATGTGTTTTAATTTTAATCTTAGTACTTTTAATAGGATCAACTTATAGAGGAACAAAAGCATGGATTGATTTAAAATTTTTTACTCTACAACCATCAGAAATTGTTAGAATAATTTTCATATTAGTTCTTGCGGGATATTTTGACAAAAACTGGCGTAATTTGGAAAGTTTTATAAGATTTTTTGTAGCAGCAGTAATGGTAAGTGTAATTTTTTTGCTACTTTTGCTTGAAGGAGATTTCTCTGCAATTGTAGTATACATTCCTATATTAATAAGTATATTTTATTTAGTTGAAATTAACAGAAAAATATTATTTTATAGCATTTTATTTTTTGTATTCACATCTACACTTTTTATTATAAAAACTTATCTGTCTTTATCAAATATAGCACAATTGCCTAAACTAATTAAATGGTTTTATACATCACTTACAGGATTTAATATCAATTGGATTATTATAATTTTAATTTTAGGTACTATGATATTTTTCATATGGTGGATTCTAAAAAAACTTTTGTTCAATGTTTCGTTAGAATCTCTAATATTAACAATTTTGATAATATGGACAAGCTATAGTTGTGTTATAATTAGTCACAAAATTATAAAACCGTATCAACAAAAAAGAATTGTTGCTTTTTTAAACCCGTACTTTGACCCCACAGGTGCAGGATATCAAGTTATACAAACAAGAATTGCAATAGGTAGTGGAAAATTTTTAGGCAAAGGATTGTTTAACAGCACACAGGGTAAATTAGGTTTTGTACCTGAAAAACATACTGACTTTATTTTCGGATTGTTAGCAGAAGAATTTGGTTTTATCGGAAGTACAATTGTTATAATTTTATATTTTATTTTAATCTTAGAAAGTATAAGAATTACACAAACAGCAAGAGATACTTTTGGAAGTATTATTGCTTGTGGTATAAGTAGTATGTTTTCTTTTTATTTTTTGATAAACATAGGTATGTGTTTAGGACTTTTACCTGTTGTAGGAATACCTTTACCATTTTTATCTTATGGTGGGTCAAATTTAGTGGCATCTTTTTTAGCAGTGGGAATTTTAAATTCTATACATATAAGAAAATTTATGTATTAAAAAAATATTATGGATGAAAATTTACTAAAATTAGTTAAAAATCCGGCTCAATACATTAATTCTGAATGGAATTCTGAAACTTCAAATATAATAAGAAAAAAATCAAGAAATGATGTTGTAAAAATTTGTTTATGTTTTCCTGACAAATACACTATAGGAATGTCAAATTTAGGAATTGAAATTTTGTACAAATTGCTAAATTCTTATGACGATATAATATGTGAACGAGTATTTGCTATAGATACAGATTTTGAGAATATTCTAAGAAAAGAAGATATAACTTTATTTTCTTTAGAAACAAAAGAAGATTTAAAAAATTTTGATATAATAGGATTTTCATTACAAAGTGAATTAAATTATACCAATATTTTTACAATCTTACACCTTGCTAAAATACAGTTTAAAAGTAAAGAAAGAAAAAATTTGTTTCCTTTAATAATTGCAGGAGGACCTTGTAGTTGCAACCCTTATGTTTTAAAAAATTATTTTGACTTTTTTGTCTTAGGAGAAGCAGAAGAATGTTTTATAAAAATCATAGAAATTGTAAAAAAATATAAAAACCAATTTTTAAAAAATCCTAATTTAAACCAACAAGAATTAAAAAATGAACTATTAAAAGAAATAAATTTATTAAAAGAAACTTATGTACCTTCATATGAAAACAAACTCATTATACCTGCAACAGTTGATATAAAAAATAGTTTCTATCCAGAAAATCTTACAGTGCCAATAATAAGAACTACACATAACAGAATAAATATTGAACTTACTCGTGGTTGTGGATACAACTGCAATTTTTGTCAAGCAGGATATATATGTAAACCTTTAAGATATAGAGATAAAAACAAAGTTTTAGAACTTATTGAAAAAAATGTATCTTCAACCGGGTATGACGAAATTGCGTTAACTGGATATTGTGTAACAAATTATCCTTATTTGTTAGAGGTTATAGATTTTGTAAATAAAAAATTTGCTAACCAATATGTATCTATCTCATTACCATCGTTAAGAATAGAAGATATCAACGAAAATTTAATCTCAAACCTTGGGTATATAAGAAAATCTACAATAACATTAGCACCAGAGACTGCTACTGAAAAATTAAGAAAAGTTATAAATAAAAATATAACAAATAAAGAAATTTTTCAAAAAATATCAATTCTTTACAAATACGGATTTAATAAAATCAAACTTTATTTTATGGTAGGATTACCAACTGAAACTGAAACAGATATAGAAAATATACCTAAACTTGTCAAAGAAATAAAAAAATATATAAATGCTAATTTCAATATTACAGTATCTCCTTTTATACCAAAACCTCATACTCCACTACAGTTCGCTAAAATGGATAATTTTGAAAATTTGTACAAAAAAATTTTATTTTTAAAAAAGCAACTAAACAAAATGATACATATAAAAAATATAGAAAAACATATTTATTCATCAATAATAGAAGCATTAATTTCTCGTGGAGATGAAAAAATAGGTGAACTAATAGAAGAAGTATGGTATGAAGGTGCAAGATTTGATAGCTGGGATGAAAATTTTAATCCTTCATTATGGTTAAAAAAAATTAAACAATTAAACATAGATTTAAATTATTATCTTCATACTGAAAAAGATAAAAACTTCAATTTTGTATGGGACAATATAAAATATTTCACAACAAAAGAAAAATTATATGAAAAATATATACTCGCAAAAAATATAACTTACGATATAGAAGAAAATTTGAATTTTGAAAATATAATTATATCTGAAGTAAACAACAAAAATCAAAAACAATCTATACAACAAAATCAAACTAAAAAAGAAAATTTTATAAACACCGTAAGGTTACGTTTTGAAAGAAAAAACAAACTTAAATTTTTATCTTATTTTGACCAAATGGAAATTATAAAAAGAACATTAAGGATGGCAAACCTTCCACTAAGTTATAGTTGCGGATTCAACCCACAAATAAAAATGTCATTTTCGCCTCCGATATCAGTAGGTTATGAAAGTAAATCAGAATACATAGATCTTGAACTTTATAAAAAAGTTTCAAATGAAGAAATAATCAATAAAATAAAAAAATTTTTACCTGAAGGATTAGATTTAGTAGATACAAAAATTTTTGATTTACCATTAAACAAAATTGTTGCGTTAAACAGCTGTGTGAATTTAGTAGAATATATTATAACCTCAGATGAAAGTTTTAACGAAGAACTATTAGAAGAATTTAAGAAAAAAAATAATTTTGTAGTAGAAAAGTATGACGATAAAAACAATAAAATAAAAAAAATTAATATTTCTGAACTAATAAAAGAAATTAAACTTTTAGAAAAAAACAAACTTTATTTATTACAACGTTTAATACCAAAGAAAAATTTAAAACCAGAATTTGTTATAGGCAAAATCTTTTCTATACCACAACAAAAATTATATAAATTAAATATAACAAGAGAAAATTTATATATAGAAACAAAAACTGCAAATATCATAAGCTTGATTTAACAACTACAATAAATTTTATGACGAAGAACTTTCTAAAATCTGTCGTTATAATATTAATCGGTTATCTAATTTTTACAATAAACACACAAACTTTTGCACAACAAAACGTCTTAGAAATTAGAAAAAATTATTTAGAAGGAAAAATTACTAATATTGACGAAATTGAAAATTTAGAATTTCAAACTGAAGAAGAAAATATTATTAAAAATCTTACATTATTTGAATTTTACATAGATAAAAAAAATATTGAACAAGCACTACAATATGCAAATTATTTAAGCAGTTTTTTTCCTGTAAACCAACTTGTAAATTATAGATTAGCAGAATATTATTATAACTTAAAAAATTATGAAAAATCAATAAAATATTTTGAAGAATGTGTCAAAAACGATTCAAGATTTCATGAAGCAAGAAATCTTCTTGCCAATACATACTATACATTAAAAGATTATCAAAAAGCGTTAAGACATTATAATGTTTTATCATGGTTTAAATCAGATAAAAAAATAATAACAAAATTAGAATATCTTTCATCACAACTTGGATACAATGGTATCACTAATCTGCAAAAAACAACAAATTTTTCTAACATTTACACATCTACTCTAACAATAAATTCACCATATATAAAAGTAGGTGTCTCAACAAAAGATAATGGTAATCTTATGAGAATAGACGCAGTAAAATTTTATTTCAGCAACGATTTTGAAATTTATGATGACAAAAATAAAAAAATTCTTTTTTGCAAAGGTGGAATAGATAACGAATGGACAATAGTATACAGAACACAATTAAAATCTTTCGGTGTTATATTAAACAATGAAAGAAACAAAGAAATAAAAATAAAATCTCAATATATAACTATAAAACCTTTATCTGAAAATTCTACTTTTATAATTAAAGAATATAAATGGTTCAAAACATCTTTTTTTGTAAACAAAGAATTTAGAGGTGAAATAATAATTAGACATCTAAAAGATCAAATTGTTGTCATAAACAACATAAAAATTGATGAATATTTATATAGCGTAATAGCAAAAGAAATTGGTAAAGACAAACCCGAAGAAGCATTAAAAACACAAGCTATAGTAGCAAGAAATGTTGCTTTATACAGAAAACATAATAATGTTCATAAATATTTTGATGTCTGTTGTGGCCAACATTGCCAAGTTTATGATGGAACAAAATCAGAAACAGAACAAACAATCAACGCTGTAGATAAAACCATAGGCGAAGTTATAACTTATAATGACAAAATTGTCCATACATTTTTTCATGCAAACTGTGGTGGGATAACTTCCTGCGGGGAAAAATTTTTCTGTAACAAAGAATATCTACAACCAACATATGATACTATAACACAACAA
This sequence comes from Endomicrobiia bacterium, assembly GCA_046292225.1. Classification (GTDB taxonomy): domain Bacteria; phylum Elusimicrobiota; class Endomicrobiia; order DTEH01; family DTEH01; genus JANXDG01. The sequence goes on along the minus strand of JBKBRH010000035.1, from coordinate 5,896 downwards.
TCTGATGATGAAACAAAAAATTATGAGATTAAAAATTTTTATTATTGGTATCTAACACCACCAAGACTTTTATGTAAAGATTCTTATTTTGTTCATCCTGGAGTTTCTAGGTGGATAAGAATAATAAAAAAAGATGAACTTAAAAAATTTTTAAATTCAAAATTTTCAACTGTAGGAAAATTAAAAGATATAATAATTTTATCTCGTGAAGACAATGGATATATCAAAAAAATAAAAATTGTAGGAAGTGATAAAACAATAATATTAAATAAAGAACATAAAATAAGAAATATTGTAGCAAACTCTTTAAAATCTTCTTCGTTTATTATAGAATATAATAAAAACAATGATTGTTATTATTTCTGGGGTGCAGGATGGGGACATGGTGTTGGTATGTGTCAAAGTGGTGTGTGTGGACTTGCAGAAAATGGAAAAAATTATACAGAAATAATTCAACATTATTTCAGAAATACTGAGATAAAAAAATTGTATTAAAAAATCTGGAGGGGTGCGTGAGTGGTTGAAACGGTCCCGCTCGAAACGGGATTCCCGATTTTTATCGGGACGGGGGTTCGAATCCCTCCCCCTCCGAATATAGTATAAATAATTTAAAATTTATAGACAAATTTTTTCTTAATCTTGAAAAATTTTGAAATTTTTAATATAATTAAATTTTAAAATAATATAGCATAAATTAATAAAAAGAGGGGGAAATCTTAAAAAATATGAATTCGTTTGTAGTTTTTGCGATCACAATATTTTTAGTTGGTTTTGTTGTTCTTGTTGTATATTCTGTTATTACATTGATCCAGATAAAACATACAGCGAAACAAGCAGAAGAGTTTTTTAAAAAAATTAACAAAAATTTAGAAAATGTTGCTGACATAGGTGATAAACTTACTTCAGGAATAAATACAATTTTACCGTTTATAGTATCATTTATTACTTTAGGATTTTCTGGTTTAACTAATTTATTAAAAAATTTGTTTTTTAGGAGGAAAAAATAGTTATGAGTGAACACAATAATTCAAACTCTACATTAGCATTTTTGTTAGGTTTAACCATAGGTGCTATAGTAGGAATTTTATTTGCTCCTGCTGAAGGTAAAGAAACAAGGAAAAAAATTGCTAAATATTTAGAAGAACTTGAAGAAAAAAGTGAAGATATATTACAAAAAGGTAAAGAATTTATAGAAGACGAAACTGCAAAAGCAAAAAAATTTATAGACGAAACAAAAGAAAAAATTGCTAAAAAATTTACAAAAGAACAACCTGAAGAATAAAATTTTGTGTTTTGTGATTTAACTTTTAATTTTTATTGCCGGGGTAGCTCAGTGGTAGAGCGTCGGTCTGAAAAACCGAGCGTCGGGAGTTCGATTCTCTCCCCCGGCATCTGCTCTTTATTAAAACAAAAAAGAAAGTAGAAAAATAAAAACCTAACAAAACCACTATTTGCCGGAGTAGCTCAGTGGCAGAGCAACCCGCTCGTAACGGGTAGGCCGTGAGTTCAATCCTCACCTCCGGCTGTTAGTGAAATAAAATTAAGAAATTAAATATGGGCAGGTGGCGGAGTGGTCAATCGCAGCAGACTGTAAATCTGCCGACCGTCGGGTCTACGTAGGTTCAAATCCTACCCTGCCCAAAATTTGATTTTTATGCGGGAGTAGTTCAGTTGGTAGAACATCTGCCTTCCAAGCAGAATGTCGCGGGTTCGAGTCCCGTCTCCCGCTTGGAATAATAAGAAGAAAAAAATTTAAAAAACAACTAAAGCGGGCGTAGTTCAGTGGTTTAGAATGTCTGCTTGCCAAGCAGAAGGTCGTGGGTTCGAATCCCATCGCCCGCTGATTTTTTTATATAAAACTTTACCTTTTCTTAAAATCTTGAAACTTCTTTAAATATCTCTTACCAAAAAAGGAGAAAGTATAATGAAAAATGCGTTAATAAGTGTTTATGACAAAACCAACATACTAGAGTTTGCATCAGAACTACAAAAATTAGGCATAAAGATTTATTCCACAGGTGGTACTGCAAAATTTTTAAAAGATAAAAACATTGATGTAGAAGAAATATCAAATTATATTAATTTTCCTGAAATTTTAGCTGGCAGAGTAAAAACATTGCATCCAAAAATTTTTGGTGGTATTTTAGCTGAAAGACAAAATAAATCTCACTTAAAAGATCTAAAAGAATATAAAATAGAATTATTTGATATTGTAGTTGTAAATCTTTATCCGTTTGAAGAAACAATTTTAGAAACCACCGATGAAGAAAAAATTATAGAAAATATTGACATTGGAGGAGTAGCACTTATTCGCGCAGCTGCAAAAAATTTTAAAGATGTAATTGTTGTAGTTGATAATAGAGATTACAATTTAGTTTTAGAAAAAATTAAATCTACTAAAATAGATATTGAATTTAAAAAATACCTAGCTACAAAAGCGTTTTTTTATACATCAAGATATGATAGTATAATTTCAAATTGGTTTTTAGAAAAAAACAAGTTAGACATTTTTAATTTTGAAGATATCACAATTGGACTAAAAAAAATTAATAGTTTAAGATATGGGGAAAATCCTCATCAAAAATCTGCTTTGTATAAATTGCCAAAATATTCTAATAATTATCAAACATTAATTGAAGCAGAAAAAATTCAAGGTAAAGAACTTTCATACAACAATTATTTAGATTTAGATTCTGCATTAAACATAATAAAAAATTTTAAAAATCCTGCTTGTGTAATAATAAAACACAACAATCCTTGTGGTATAGCAGAATCTACTACTATTCTTGACGCATACAAAAAAGCGTTAAGTTGTGATCCTATCTCTGCATTTGGTGGGATAATAGCATTAAATCGCGAAGTTGATGCTGATACAGCAAAAGAAATTATAAAACTTTTCACAGAATGTATTGTTGCTACAGGATATACACAATTAGCAAAAAAAACTTTTTCAAAAAAGCCAGACTTAAGATTGCTACAGATATGCATTTCTTCTTGTTTACAACAAGAAAATGAACTAACACAACAAATAGAATTTAGACAAATAAACGGCGGATTTCTCCTCCAAACAAAAGACTTAATTTTAGGTGATAACAATTTAAAAATCGTAACCACAAGAGAACCTTCTCAACAAGAATTATTAAGTTTAATTTTTGCATATAAAGTAGCAAAATATACAAAATCAAACGCTATAGTTTTAGCAAAAGGGACACAAACAGTAGGTATTGGTGCAGCACAAATGTCGCGTATTGACGCACTTAAAATGGCTATTTTTAAAATGAACCAAATGGAAAAACAAATTATAGATGAAATTAAAGATTTACCTTTAGTTCTAGCATCAGACGGATTTTTCCCGTTTAGAGATGTTGTAGATGAATCTGCAAAAATTGGTGTAAAAGCAATTATTCAACCTGGAGGTTCTATCCGAGATGAAGAATCTATAAAAGCAGCAAATGAACATAATATTGCGATGATATTTACTTCTGTAAGACATTTTAAACATTAATTTTTTATGTTATAAATGTTGAAATTTTTATTTTATATTTTTTTTATATTAAACTTAAGAGGGTTAATTTTTACTTCTGAATTGCCAAAAGAATTGTTAGGAATAAATATTGGCGAAAAATTTTATAATCTTAAAAAACTATTTCAACTAAAATCTGTCAAAAAAGAAAATTTTGAAAAAATTTATAAAGTTATATATTCATCAGAAGAAACAAATTTTATCGAAACATATGTTTCATTTTTTAATTCACAAGTTTCAAAGATAAAAGTATTATATAACGAAAATTTTATTGACGAAAATGATTGGGAAAACATCTTTAACCAAGCAGTGTCCTACTATGGAGTACCTAACAAAGTTGAAATTGAAACACAAAATGATATTACAACTGAGTTTTATCTTTGGGAAAATGAAAATATAAAATATGAATATCTAAAAATATCAAAAAATGATAAAATATTAAATTTCAGTATAATTTTAAGAGATAAAAAAATAGAACAGAAAATTTTGAATCTTTCTCCAATAAAAAAATTTTTATATAAAATTTTTTAAACAATATATGAAAAACTTTCTTGAACAACTTGTTCAACAATCAGGCGAAATTTTAAAATATTATTTTAACTCAAAAAACCTTTATATAGAATACAAATCAAAAAACAATCCTGTTACAAAAGCAGATAAAGAAACAGAAAAATTTATTATTAAAAAGATAAAAGAAAATTTTCCAGAAGACGAGATAATTTGTGAAGAAAGTTGTCCTTTAATAAATAAAATAAAAAAAGATAAAAGATACTGGATAATAGACCCGCTTGACGGCACCGTAAATTTTGCCCACAAACTTCCTATATTTTGTATATCTATAGGAATATTACAACAAAATTGTATCACAGAAGCTATTGTTTATAATCCTATAACAAAAGATTTATACTATGCAAAAAGTAAACACGGTGCATACAAAAATGGTAAAAAAATACTTGTTTCTAAAATAAAAAATTTGTATAATTCTTTGTTAGTTACTGGATTTCCATACTATACACATAAAAATCCAAAACAAGTATTCAAGTTGTTCAACAAATTTGCAACACAAGCACAAGCAATACGAAGGTTAGGTTCAGCAGCGTTAGATCTCTGTATGGTAGCAGAAGGAATTTTTGAAGGTTTCTGGGAGGAAAACCTACAAGTTTGGGATGTAGCAGCAGGATCTTTGATAGTAAAAGAAGCAGGAGGAAAAATTACAGATTATTATGGTAAAGAAAATTATCTGTTTGGTAAAACAATTGTTGCATCAAACAAAAAAATTCATAATCAAATGTTAAAAATTATAAATGACACGATGTCGGGGCGTAGCGCAGTGGTTTAGCGCGTCCGGCTTGGGACCGGGAGGTCGGTGGTTCAAATCCACTCGCCCCGACCAGATACAATTTATCCCATACATTTTAATAGTATATCAGCGCAAAAGATATGTCAAAAAATATTTCAAAATCAAACATAGCTAAAAACATCAAGAAATTAAGGCAACAAAATGGTATTTCTCAAGATCGTCTTTCAAAATTAGCTGATTTATCTTTGAATACGGTTGTAAATATAGAGGCCGGCAATAACCCTAATCCCACAATTGAAACTTTAGAAAAAATTGCTAAAGCATTAGAAGTATCAATTGACGATTTATTAAAAAAGTAAAGATATGGCTAATAAAATTACAAAATTAAATTCAGATCTTCAAGAAAAAATGATTAAAGGAAATCAGAAATCTTTTGTTCTAACAGATGAAGAAGAAAAAAGTATTTATACTTTAAATGAAATTTTAAACAAAATAATTATTGGCGATTGCTTAAAGATAATGAAAAAATTACCAGATGAATTTGTTGATTGTGTTTTTGTTGATCCTCCATATTTTTTGCAACTTCCACCTAAAAAATTATTAAGATGGACAGGCAGTGTAGTTAATGGAGTGAACGATCAATGGGATGTTTTTAAAGATTTTGATGATTATGATAATTTCACGAAAAATTATTTGACAGAAATTAAAAGGTTAATGAAGCCTAATGCTACGATTTGGGTTATAGGCACTTATCATAATATCCATAGAATCGGAAAAATAATGTTAGATCTGGGCTTTTGGATTTTAAACGATGTTATTTGGTTTAAAACTAATCCAATGCCCAATTTTTTGGGGGTTAGATTTACAAACGCTACGGAAACTTTACTTTGGGCTGTAAAAGATAAAAGGGTTAAAAAATATACTTTTAATAAAGAAATTGCAAGAAGTTTCAATGGCGGAAAATTAGGAATAAATGTTTGGCAGATACCGCTTTGTACCGGTCAAGAAAGATTAAAAAATGAAAAAGGAGAAAAAATACACTCAACTCAAAAGCCAGAGGAACTGTTAAGAAG
>JBKBRH010000034.1:0-11578 GCA_046292225.1 Endomicrobiia bacterium | reverse complement strand
GCCACATTGGACACATTTCTCAGATTCTTTTTCCCATATACTATTTAACTCATATGTATTTTTTAATGTTTTATAATACTTTTCTTTTTTATCTTCTTTTAAAAATTCGTTATTAAATTCTAAAATTTTTTTAAAAGCAAAATTTCTTATATTATTTCTTTTTTCAAAATCAGTTTGAAGAGGTTTGTTAAAATTTGAAAAATAATTTTTTAAAAATTCTTCTCCTTTTTGAGAAAATGATTCTAAGATTAAATTTTTTTCGTCTACAAAAGAAATGTTAATGTCAGAACAAGAATTTTCGTTGTCAACATAAGGTTTACTGTTTAAAATACTACAAAAACATGTTTGCGCAGGTTGTGGACAATCTGAAGAGAATATAATTATTGATTCTATAAGATTTTTATAATTTTCATCAATATATTCTGAAATAAACATTTTGTCTAAAACTTTTACTGCTTGTAAATCACAATTTTTTACACCAAGCAAAAATAATGTTTTATTGTTTTTAATATTTTTTATTAAATCAGATCTGTATTGAAACAAAAAGGTTTTTATAGGTTCTATTGGTCTTATAGAAGTTAATTCTATTTTATCAAAATCATCTATTGATTTTATGTTAAAAAAATGTGAGTTATAAGAAGATATCCACTCACCTTTGTCAAAAATTTCTTTTAATTTGTTTAAAAATTCTTTATAATTAATATAAATTTTCATTAGATATAAAATTTATTTTTTATATTTATCAAAATTATTTTGACATTTAAGACAATATCTTACCCAGGGAAGTGCTTTTAACCTTTTTTTTTCTATAATATTACCACAACTTTCGCAGATACCATAAACACCTTTATCTACTTTTTCTAATGCTGAAACAACAAGTTCTAACAAATTTTTTTGTGTATCACTTAATTCATGAAAAATTTCTTTCCCTAAATCGTTGCCTGCTAAATCAGCCTCGTCACCTACATCAAGCATAGTGTTAATTTCTTTTTGATAATTTATGTTTCGTAATTCATTATATTTTTCTAATAAAATTTTTTTACATAGATTTATAAAATTTTTGTCTATTTTAACATTTGTTGTAGATTTTGCAGATTTTTTTTGTTTATTTTTTTTAGATGTTTTTTTTACATTTTTTTTCTTTTTCATAAAATATACTTATCCTTTCTATTTTATAACCTTGATTGTTTTTAAAACATTACTTTCTTGGCCAGAAATCCTTACAGTATAAGATGTCAAACTTTTTAAATATTCTACAGTATCTTTTGTGATTCTTTCTCCTGGAGTTAAAACAGGCAATCCTGGAGGATATGGTGTTAATGTTTGTGCTGAAATATATCCTATAGCATTGTTTAATTCTATCCTTTTTGTATTTGATGAAAAAAATGCGTCTCTTGGTAACATCACAACTTCTGTAGCTAAAGGTGGTAATTCTAACTTCCAGGTTTCTTTCTCACCAGAATATTTTTTAGAAATATCTATAAGTGCTTCTACTAATTTTTCAATATCTTCTTTTGATGTACCAAAACCTGTAATAGCTACCAAATTAAACATATCTGCACAGTCAACTTGGATATTATATTCTTTCGCTAAAATATCTTCAATTTCGTAACCAGTAAGTCCTGTTTTGGTAACATTTATAGTAATTTTTGTCGAATCAAGATCATAAAATTTTGATTTTATTTCTTTTCTTGTCATAGCAAACATGTTTGGCAATTTATTTATTTCATTTCTTGCTTCATCACAATATTTGATTAATTTGTTAAATACTTTATATCCATATTTTACAACTTGCATTCTTGCAGCATCAATAGATGCTAAAATAAAATAGTTTGGACTTGTAGTCTGCAACATTGAGACAACATTTTTTACACGTTTTAGATCTATCTTTTTTGAGTTGAAATGTAATATAGATGCTTGACTTAAAGCAGATAGAACCTTATGTGCAGAATTTACATACATATCTGCTGAAGTTTCAGAAGCAGAAACTGGTAGATCTGGATGAAACCTTAAATGAGGTCCGTGTGCTTCGTCAACTAACAAAATTTTGTTATTTTTATTACATATATCTGCAATTTCTTTTAAGTTTGGACAAATACCATTATAATTTGGTGATGTTATAAAAACAGCTTTTGCTTCTGGATAGTTTTCAATGTATCTTTTAACTTCTTCTGATGAAATATCATAAATTACATCTCTTTCTTGATCAACTTTTGGTTGTGCCCAGATTGGCCATAACCCTGCAATTATTATCCCTGATAAAACAGATTTATGACATGTTCTTGAAAGTATTATAGAATCTCCAGGATCACATGCTGACATTAACATTGCAATATTACCAACAGTAGAACCATTAACTAAAAAAAATGCATATTGGCTTCCATATGCTTTTGCAGCAAGTTCTTGTGATAATTTTATACAACTTACTGGATCATGTAAAGAATCTACTTCTGGGAAAACTGTTACATCTAAATAATACACATTTCTTTTTGTAAAATTTCGTAATTTTTGTAAAATTCCAGCACCATTTTTATGTCCTGGTGTGTGAAAAGAAATTACTTTTCTGTTTGCGCGAGACAGCAAAACATCTAATAGCGGAGTAGAATTTTGTGTATTTTTCATTTAGTTTATATATTTAAACAAAAATTTCTATTTAAAATATATTTTTAGATTTATTTTGTCAATATTTTTTAAAAAAATTAGGATAATAAATTTTTAGAAATAAAATTTTTGAAAAATGTTGAAAATAAAATTTAGAATTTTATAAACTAACAAAATATGAAAATAGAAACACCATATTATTTTATTGATGAAAAAAAGATTTTAAAAAATTTAAAAAAGATAGATTATTTAAAAAAAATTTCGAATATTAAAGTAGTGTTGGCATTAAAATGTTTTTCTACATGGAGTGTATTTCCACTTATCAGGGAATATTTAGATGGTACCACCAGTAGCTCTTTGTATGAAACAAGGTTAGGTTATGAAAAATTTGGTAAAGAAACACATGCATATTGTGTAGGGTATAAAGAAGAAGAAATTAAAGAAATAAAAAAATATGCAACAAAAATAATTTTTAATTCTGTTTCTCAACTGAAAAGATTTTTTAACGAAGTAAAAGATAAAGATATAGGTCTAAGAATTAATCCTAAAGTGAGTTATTCTCAGTACGATTTAGCAGATCCTGCAAGAAAATTTTCCAGATTGGGAGTTGTAGATAAAGAAAAATTGAAAGAAGTTGTAAATTTAATCAAAGGTGTGATGTTTCATTTTAATTGTGAAAATGATAATTTTGAAAATTTCTCTAAAAATTTGGACTATATATCTGAAGAATATAAAGATATAATTTCTTCACTTAAATGGTTAAGTTTAGGCGGTGGTATATATTTTACTAAAAAAAATTATCCTTTAAAAGATTTTGCAAAAAAATTAAAGTTGTTTTCTAAACAGTTTAAAGTACAAGTATATCTTGAACCTGGCGAGTCAGTGATAACAGAAACTGCTGAGTTAGTAACTCAAATAGTAGATATTACTCATAATCAAATAGATATAGCTATTGTAGATGCTTCTACTGAAGCACATATGCTGGATTTATTGATTTATAGAACACCAGCAAAAATTAATACTCCAATAAATGGCAAATATAAATATATGATAGCAGGAAGATCTTGTCTTGCGGGAGATATTTTTGGTATTTATAATTTTAAGAAAAAACTAAAAGTAGGTGATATAATAAGAATTCAGGATGCTGCTGGATATACCATGGTTAAAAAAAATTGGTTTAACGGTTTACAGATGCCATCGATAGTTGTTAAAAGATTAAATGGTAATATAGAAGTTGTAAGAAAATTTACTTACGAAGATTATCTCTATAATTTATCATAATAATAAAAAAACTAAAGAATTATTTAATTAAGTGACAAAACTTAAATTAGAAAGGAGGTGGGTATATGTCAAGGAAAAATGTTTTGTTGATAGGAGCAGGAGGAGTTGCACATGTTGCTGCACATAAAATTGCGATGAACAACGATATTTTAGGTAATTTATGTATTGCGTCAAGGACACAAGCAAAATGTGATAAAATTATTGAAAGTATTAGAAGAAAAGGTAATATAAAAGATCCTTCAAAAAAAATTTATTCTCGGCAAGTTAATGCATTAGATATTTCTGCAGTTGTGAATCTCATAAAAGAAACAGAATCAGAAATTGTAATTAATCTTGGCCAATCATATCTTAACATGTCTGTTTTACAAGCTTGTATAGAAACTTCTGCTGCATATTTTGATACTGCAATTCATGAAGAACCTGATAAAGTTTGTGAAAATCCGCCATGGTATGCAAACTATGAATGGAAAAGAAAAGATATTTGTCAACAGAAAGGTATCACTGCAATTTTGTCTGTAGGATCAGATCCAGGAGTTGTTAACGCATACACAGCATATGCACAAAAACATTATTTTGATAAAATCGATACAGTAGATATTGTAGATGTTAACGCTGGTAACCATGGCAAATTTTTTGCTACAAATTTTGATCCAGAAATAAATTTTAGAGAATTTATAAAAGCATGGGTTTGGATAGATAAAAAATGGGTTGCAGAACCTATTCATACTATAAAAAGAGAATTTTATCTTCCAGGGTTAGGTAAATATGTTGCTTACCTTAACGGTCATGATGAAATACATTCTTTATCACAAAATATGGATATAAATACCATAAGGTTCTGGATGGGATTTTCTGACCACTATCTTAATGTATTTAATGTATTGAAAAATTTAGGACTTACCTCTCATCAAATTGTTAGAACACATGATGGTAGAGAAGTTGTTCCTTTGCGACTATTAAAAGCATTGCTTCCAGATCCTGCTTCATTAGCAGGACCAAATTATACTGGTGTTGAATGGATTGGTAATTTTGTTATTGGTAAGAAAAATGGTAAAGATCGTGAAATGGTAATATATTTGATATGTGATCACCAAAAAGTTTGGCAAGAGGTTGAATCACACGCAATTTGTTATACAGCAGGTGTACCACCAGTAGTTGCAGCGATACTTGTTGCAGAAGGTATTTGGGATGTTAAAAAGATGGTAAATGTTGAAGAGCTTGATCCTGATCCTTTTTTAGAACTTTTGTCAAAAAATGGGTTGAAAACATATATTGAAGTAAAAGAAATTGAAAAAAAAGAAATTTAGTAAATTAATTTTAAAATTTAACTTTATAAGCAGGTATTAACAATTTAATTTTTTGTCCTTTATTAAATTCTAACATTTTTTTTATATTAAAAATTTTCTTTTTAAAAACAGGATGGACAAAATTACTTGCAATTTCATTTAGTGGCCATAAAACAAATTTACGTTTATGTAATTTCTTGTGAGGAATAACTAAATTTTTCTTTTTAATAATTTTCTTTCCATAAAATAAGATATCAAGATCTATAATTCTTGGTTGGTACCTTTTTGTATAGAAATTTCTTCCTAACATTTTTTCAATTTCTTTTAATTTTGTTAACAATTCGGACGGTTTTAATTTTGTGTTAATTTTTATTACACAATTATAAAAATTTGGTTGGTTAAAATTTTCTGTAGGCGAAGTTAAATAAATTGAAGAAATTTTTATTATCTTTGCAACATTTTTGATTTTTGTTAAAGCTTTTTTTATATTTTTGTATCTATTACCAAGATTACTTCCAACAGAGATATACACAACAGGCATAATTATAAAATTTTTTTAATCCTTTCAATTGCTTCTTTAATTCTTTCTTCAGGAACAGTTAATGCAAACCTTACATATCCTTCAGCACTTTTTCCCATACCAACACCTGGAGTACACACCACACCTACAGAAAGCAATTTTTCTGCAAAAGATATTGAAGTTTCATTTTTTGGTACTTCACACCAAACATAAAATGTTGCTTTTGGTAAAAAATAATTTAAACCTAATTTTTTTAATCCTTCAATTAAAACATCTCTTCTTCTTTTATAAATTTTTCTTGCTTCTTCAACACAATCTTGAGAACTTTCTAAAGCAGTTATTGCAGCATGTTGTATTGCAGTAAACACACCAGAATCATAATTGTCTTTTACCTTTGCTAAACCGGAAATTATATCTTTATTCCCACACACAAAACCAATACGCCATCCTGTCATATTATATGTTTTGGATAAAGAATGAAATTCTACAGCAACATCTTTTGCTTCTTTTAATGAAAGAAAGCTTATTGGTGGTATTGTAGAATCAAGTTTGTCTTCTTCAAAATATATTTCAGAATAAGCACAGTCATGCGCAACAATTATATTATATTCTTTTGCAAAGTCTATTACTTTTTGGAAAAAATTTTTATCTGCAACTTGTGTAGTAGGATTGTTTGGATAATTTATAAACATTAACTTTGTTTTTTTTAAAATATCTTTAGGTATATCCTCTAATACAGGAAAAAATTGGTTTTCTTTTATTAGCGGCATATAATAGACATTCCCACCAGCAAATATAACAGAAGATTGATACACAGGATATCCTGGGTCAGGAACCAATACATAATCAGCAGGATTTATAAATGCTAATGCTAAATGAGCAATACCTTCTTTAGAACCAATCAAAGAATGAACTTCTGTTTCAGGATTTAATTCAACATTAAATCTTTTTTTGTACCAATTTGATACAGCAACACAAAATTCTTTTATTCCTCTACCAAAAGGATATTGATGGTTTCTTGGATCTTCAACTGCTTTTTTCATTGATTCTATTATATGTCTAGGTGTTGGCAAATCCGGATCTCCTACACCTAAAGAAATTATATCAATACCTTTTTGTTGTATTTCTTTTTTCTTTTTGTCTAATTCTATAAACAAATAAGGAGGCAAAGACAGAAGTTTTTGACTATATTTTATTTCCATAAATTAATTCTCCTTTTCAGTTTTTTTTATAATAAATACCTATTCAGTCGATCCCTAAATTACTTAAAAAATTTATTTCTTTTTTACTATAGATGTTTTATCATAAAAATTGCATCTTCACCATCAGGATAAAATTTTTTCTTTATCCTTACTTCTTTAAAACCAAATTTTTTATATAAAGATATAGCAACTAGATTACTGGCACGCACCTCTAAAATTATGCTTTTAAAATTTTCTGTCTTAAAACTTTTTATAATAAAATCCAGTAATTTATTTCCAATACCTAAATTTTGAAAATCTTTTTTTACAGAAATATTAATAATATGAGATGTTTTGTCTGATGTTAAACAAACAACATATCCTACAACATTTTCATCTATTTTTGCAACAAAAAATTTTTTTAAATTTTTTGGTAGTTTTATATTAAAAAGAATAAAATCTTTACTCCAAAAATAACTAAAATTTTCTTTTTCTATTTGATAAATTTGTTCTAAATCTTTTTCTTTGGCTTCTGTAATTACTATATTTAAATCTGAAACCATTTAGTTTAAAGATAAGTATGAAATAAGTTTTTCTATACAAAAAATGCTCGAAGAGATATCGACCTTATTTTTCAACATTATATCTTCTGCTGTACCATGACCAGGAGAAATTCTTATAAATGGCAATCCTACAGTTATATTTGCTATATTATAACCACATAAAATTTTTAATGGTATCATTGCTTGATCATGATAGTTACACACAATCAATGTATTATTTTTATTTTTGGCATATTTAAAAGCTTGTTCAGTTAATATTGGAAAAACTATTTTTATATTTTTATTAGTAAAATAATTTTTTAATTTTTTAACTGCAAAAAAAAGTTTTGTTTTTTCTTCAAGTCCAATTTTACCATTTTCACCTAAATGCGGATTCAAACCACAAAATAAAATTTCTAAATTTTTTATATTCTCATATTTTGTTAAAAAATTTACTACATTTTTTATCTGTTTAACAATATTTTCTTTTTCAAGTTCAACACTAACTTTTTTTAAAGGTATGTGTCGAGTAAGTAATAAAACTTTATAAATTGTATTATAATTAATTTTATCTTTTCCCATCATTAACATTGAAATGTCGTTTTTAGAAATATTAAATTTTTTAGCAAAATATTCTGTATGTCCTAAAAAATGTTTTTTAGTTTGTTTTTGTATTTTATTTTTTGACACTGGCATTGTTAAAATCCCAACATTCTCATTGTTTTCTATAAAAGTTTTTGTTAAGTCTGAAGCAATTTCTAAACTTGAAAAAGAAACTAAACCAGAAAATATTTTAATTTGTTTTACAGTTTTTATATTTTCTAATACATTAATTGCCAAAAACTTCTCTTTAGGCAAGACAATGCTTGACAATTGTAATATTTCTTGCTTATTTATAGAAAGATATGAAATATCTGTTTTAGATTTTTTTGCTATATAATTTAACCAAAATAGATTTCCTATTACTATTGGCAAGATATTTTTTTCTTTTATAACTTTTATAACTTTTATCACCTTTAAAATTATCTCATATCCTACACCTATAGGTTCGCCACAAGTAATAATGCATTTCTTAAACATATAATTATTTTATCTTTTCAAGATACTCGATCTTTGCTGATTTTTTTAAATTTTCAATATATTCCTCATAATATTTTTCAGCATTTTTTCGTGCAAGATATTGTAATAAATCTTCTTTTATTGTATCAAAATCAGGTTTTCTTTTGTTTCTTTTCTCTATTACTTTTATTATATGAAATCCATACACTGTCTCTACAATTTCACTTGTCTGTCCTTCTTTTAAAGAAAATGCTACTTTTTCAAATTCTTCCACAGTATCACCTCTTGCTATAAATCCTATATCTCCACCACGATCTTTACTTGAAGGATCTTCAGAATATTTTTGTGCTAAAGTTGCAAAGTCTTCTCCTTTGTCAATCTTTGATTTTATCTCCATAATTTTTTTCTTTGCCTCTTCTTTTTGTTGTTGAGTAGCGTTTTCTGTTACTCTTATTAAAATATGTCTTACTCTTACTTGTTCATCAAAAAATCGTTCTACTAACTGTGTTAAAAGTACAAGGTCATCTTGAACTTCTAAATTTGTAGTTTTTTTAGAAATTTTTTTTGATTCTATATTTTTCAGTATCTGATTAAAAAGTTCTTTTGCTTCATCTTCTGTTGGTTGTTTAATATTTTGTCTAATTTTTTCATCAATAAGTTTTAATACCATAATTTGTTCTTCTATCCGTTTTTCAAATTGTTTTTCTGTAAGATTTTCTTTTTTTAATTCTTGTTGAAAAGCAGAATCTGATGGAAAACGCAATTTTACTGTTTTTATTCCATCTTCAATTTCTCTTTTTGTAACTTTTATATTTTGTTTTTTTGCTTCTTGAAGAAGCAATTTATCATTTATAAGTTGTTCTAAAACTTTTTGTTTTAGGTTTTTTATGTCTTCTTCAGATAATTCTTTTTTAGAAAATAATTTATATTGCTCCAAAGCAGATTTGAATAGTTTGTCAAAGTCAGATTGTAGAATATTTTCATTATTAACTTTCACAATTACCTTATCAATAGATGAAAATAAAGATGTTACAAAAATAATGTATAACACTAATATAAAAACTTTTGTTTTTTTTGTCATATTTTTTCTCCTTTTTTAAGATTTTTTTACTTGTAAGATTTCTTTACTTTCTTTCAATAGATTGTATAAAAATTTCTTCTAAAGATCCTTTAAGGCATTCTTTGTTTTCTATAATATTAACAATTTTACCATTATAAATAATAGCAACTCTGTCACAAATTTTTTCTAGTTCAGAAATAAGATGTGATGAAAAAAATATTGTTTTGCCATCTGATTTTAGTTTTAATATAAACTCTCTAATTTCTTTAATTCCTAAAGGGTCTAACCCACTTGTAGGTTCGTCAAAAATTAAAAATTCTGGATCATTAATAATTGCTTGTGCTAAACCTAATCTTTGAACCATCCCTTTCGAATATTCAGATACTCTTCTTTGAATATCATCTGAAAGTTTTACAAAATCTATAATTTTTTGTAATCTTTCTTTTGAAACACCACCAGTAAGGTTTGCATAAAATTTTAATAATTCATAACCTGTAAAATTTTTATTAAAATTTACAAGCTCTGGTAAATATCCAATATATTTGTTGACTTTCCAATTTGGTAATTTGTTGCCTAAAATGAATATTTCTCCATCGTCAGGATATAACAGTCCTAACATAAGTTTTATAGTGGTCGTCTTGCCAGAACCATTAAGTCCTAATAGCCCAAAAATTTCGTTTTTGTAAATCTCAAAATTTATATTTTCAACACCAACAATTTTTCTATATCCTATAAGTTTATACTTTTTGTAAATCTTAGTAAGATTTTTTATTTCTGCAACTTTTTCAACACTATCCATAATTCTATACTTTTATAAATTTAACTTTTTTTACTCCATCAATTTTTTCAATTTTATTAATTGCTTCTTTTGATAATTCATTGTCTACATTTATAAAAATCAGCGCATCTTTACCTTGAGATTTTCTTGCTACATACATTTTTCCAATGTTTATATTATAATTACCTAAAACTGTACCAATTTTTCCTATAACACCTGGTTTGTCTACATTAGAAACTATTATGATATTCCCTTCAGGTTCAACATCTACATCCATATCGTTAACTTCTATTATCCTATAGTTATTTTGTGAAATTATTGTTCCAGAAATTGTATTTATTTCTTCTTTAGAATTGTTTATTTGTATTGTTATATATTCCTTATATTCTTTACCTTCAAGAACCTTTGATTCTTTTATTACTATTCCGCGTTCTTTTGCAATAATTTGTGCGTTTACAAAATTTAGTTGTATATCAACAAAATTTGATAAAAAATTTTTTACATAAGCAGAGGTCAATACATAAGTGTTTAATTTATTAAAAATTTCTCCAAAATATTGAACATTAATTTCTTTTATACCACCTTCTATTAATTGTCCATGAAAACTTCCAAGTTTTTCTAATAATGTAATATACGGCTGTAATTTTTTGTAGGTTTCTTGGTCTAAAGAAGGTATGTTTACGGCGTTTCTTATCACACCATTTATAAAGAAATCTATTATCATCTGAGATACTTCTTGTGCAATTTTTATTTGAGCTTCTTCTGTAGACGCACCCAAGTGTGGAGTAAAAACAACATTTTCAACATTAAACAATGGAGATGAAAAATCTGGTGGTTCTTTTTCAAAAACATCTATTGCAGCAGAAGATACCTTGCCTGATTTTAACGCTTCATATAAATCATTTTCATTAACAATTCCTCCACGAGCACAATTTACTATTTTTACACCATCTTTCATTTTTGCAATCACATCTTTGTTTATAAGATTTTTAGTTATTTCTGTTTTTGGCACATGTAAGCTTATAATATCTGCTTCTTTTACTACTTCATCTAAAGATTTTAATTCAACACCTAACTGACTAGCATAATCTTCAGAAACAAAAGGATCATAAGCAATAATTTTCATCTCAAATGATTTCATCCTTTTTGCTACTTCAGAACCAATTCTTCCCAATCCAATAAGTCCTAATATTTTCCCTTGAAGCTCGTTACCAACAAACTTTTCTCTTTCCCATTTTGCTGACTTTAAAGAATTATGTGCCTGTGGAAT